>JAQVET010000039.1 GCA_028697615.1 Minisyncoccota bacterium | reverse complement strand
GTCGTAGGATTCATCTTCCAATTGGCGATAATAAAAAATTCTTTTTCCATATTAACAAATATTTTTTAAATTTATTGATGAATTTTTAGAAATTTCAAGTAATTTTTCAAAATTATCATTTTTCGTAATTTTATTTTTTTTAATCATATGACACTTTTGGCACTCATGATAAATAAAATACTTTTGTTTTTCATATCCCACTGCTATTGGCTCCATCATACCTTGGCATCGATTTTTTCTATCCCCGGGATTTATATCAACATGTTTTGACCAAAGACAATTTGGACAATGATTTGTAAAACCACTACCCTTCACTTTTGTGCCACAATTCTCGCACACAAAATCTTCTGTATTTTTTTGAAACTTTTTATTTTGTAAACTTCTAATCATATAGAAATTTACCACTCCTCAATTATTAAAGCGTCTTTTGGTTTTGAAGGAAGCTTTTGGTAGATATCCTCTGTGATAAATGGCATAAAAGGATGAAGCATTTTTAATGATTCGTAAAGCACTGTCCATAAAACAAATCGAGGGGTATCTTTTTCATTTTCATTTTGCGCCCTGTAAATTCTTTTTTTACAATCCTCTATTGTCTTATCGCAAAACTGATGCCAAAAAAATTGATAAATTTTTTGAGCGGCTTCGTGAAATTTATAGTTTTTAATATCTTTTTTTAATTCAGCTTTGACTTTTTTGGTTTTATCTAAAATTAATTTATCTTCTTTTGTTAATTTAGGATTAATTTTTTTAGGATCGAAATTGTCTCCTAAGTTCATTAAAACAAAATTTCCAGCATTAAAAATTTTATTTGTAAAATTTCTTTGCGATTTTATCTTCTCTTCAGAAATAATTATATCTCTACCAACCCCTGTTCCAAAAACTAAAGCCATACGCAGGGCATCAGCGCCATATTGATCAACAACACCCAAAGGATCAATAACATTCCCTTTAGACTTTGACATTTTTTGACGATCTTTGTCTCTAACAAGGCCGTGTAAGTAAACATCAAAAAATGGTATTTCTCCTGTAATATAAATGTCAACCATTATCATCCGAGCAACCCAAAAAAATAAAATATCATAGGCCGTTTCCATAACAGAGGTAGGATAAAATTTTTTAAAATCTGCGCCTCCCTGAGAGCTTGTCATTAACGTAGCAAATGGCCACTGCGCAGAAGAAAACCAAGTATCAAAAACATCTGTTTCTGCAATTAAATCTTTACTCTTGCAATAAGGACATTCTTTCGGTTTTTTATTTGAAATTATTATGCCATTTTTCTTTCGACAAAGAGCTGACCCCTGTTTTTGACAATACCAAACAGGAATTCTAATGCCCCAAATAATTTGCCTTGAAATATTCCAATCTTTTATATTTGAAAGCCAATTTAAAAGAATATTTTTTTGATATGCTGGATAAAATTTGATTTTATTTTTTTTGATTACCTCGATTGCCTTTTTTGCCAATGGTTCCATTTTAATAAACCATTGGTCAGATAACTGTGGCTGTATTATACTATTACATTTATAACAATGCCCAATAGAATGTTTGTATATTTCTTTTTTTTCTAAAAGTCCAAGCTGTTTCAATTTTAAAATAATCTCCCTTCTTACTTCTTTAACAGCAAGTCCCTCAAAATCAGATCCTGCTTCTTTTGTCATTTTCCCATCAAAACCAATTACTTGAATTGCCCCAAGATTATTCCTCTGGGCAATTTCGAAATCTAAAGGATCATGAGCTGGAGTAATTTTTACTGCTCCTGTGCCAAAATTTATATCAACTGCTTCATCACCAATAACTGGTATTTCCCTATCTAAAATTGGTAAAATAACTTTTTGACCAATAAAATCTTTATACCGTTTATCTTTTGGATTAACCGCTACTGCCCTGTCACCAAGCATTGTCTCGGGTCTTGTTGTCGCTACGGTAATATGATCTATCTTTTGTCCATTTTTAGTTTTTATTGTTTGTTTAAAAGGATATTTAATATACCAAAGCCAACCTTCTTCCTCTTTGTAAACAACTTCTAAATCAGAAAGAGAAGTTTTATGATATGGACACCAGTTAATAATTCTCTTTCCTCTGTAAATCAATCCATCTCTGTAAAACTTTTCAAAGGTTTGATAGACAATCTCAATAATATCTTTGTCTAATGTGAACTTTTCCCTTGACCAATCTGCAGAAGCACCGACTTTTTTAAGTTGTTCTCTTGAAATATCTCTATTTTTTTGGGTAAACTTAAAAATTTCATCATAAATTTTTTGGGGATTTTCTTGAAAAATATCCCTCCCCTCTTTTTCAATTTTCTTTTGAAAAACATACCATGTTTCAAAACCAGCGTGATCAAAACCAGGGAGCCATAACACAGGCCTTTTCTGCATTCTAAAAAACCGAATTAAAATATCTTCAATTGTTATAAAAACAGCATGTCCTATGTGTAAAGGTGCATTAGCATTAGGTGGGGGCATTATAATTGAAAAAGGCTTACCTTTTTTTGAAAAATCTGGCTTAAAATATCCATTTTTTTCCCAAAATTCATAAATCCTACCCTCAACATTTGAATGATCGTATGGCATAATCTAAAAAAAACTAAAAACCGAAACAAGGGTAACAATTAAAATAATAACAAGAATTAATCTAAATATAAATTCTTTATTTTTCTTTTTCATAGTAAAATATTAACTTTAATCTATTTTATCTTTGAAGTAAATTTTTTGGAGGTAGTAGAAAAAATGGGAGTAATTTGAATTTTATCTCCTGTACAAGATATTTTAACTTTAGAGCCTTCTTTTACTTTACCTTCAACCATAAGTTGGGCAAGTGGATTGAGAATTAAATTTTGAATGGTCCTTTGAATAGGCCTTGCTCCAAAATTTGGATCATAACCTTTCTTTGCGATTAATTTTTTAACACCATTTGTTATTTGAATTTTAATATCTTTTTCTTTTAACCTTTCTATTAATTCTTTAATCTGTAAATCAACAATTTTTTCGATATCTTTTTGAGATAGATAATTAAATATAATAATTTCGTCAATTCTATTTAAAAATTCTGGCCTAAAATAATCTTTGAGTTTTTCTTTTATTTTTGATTTAACATCTTCTAATTTTTTAACCTCTTTTTTTGTTTCTTCTTCAAAACCGAGTCCTTGCATTTGAGTAATTTCCTCACTTCCAATATTGGATGTCATTATTATAATAGTGTTCTTAAAATTTACTACTCTTCCTTTGGCATCAGTTAATCTTCCCTCGTCAAAAACCTGAAGTAAGATATTAAAAATTTCAGGATGCGCTTTTTCAATCTCATCAAATAAAATTACACTATAAGGTTTTCTACGAATTTTCTCTGTAAGTTGTCCGCCCTCTTCATATCCTACATAGCCAGGTGGTGAACCAATAAATTTTGAAACAGTATGTTTTTCTGTAAATTCTGACATATCAAATCTAACAAGGGCATTTTTATCATCAAATAAAAATTCAGCAAGAGATTTTGCCAATTCTGTCTTTCCGACACCAGTTGGTCCTAAAAACAAAAACACACCCATTGGCCTTGTCTCTGGAGCCAAACCTGCACGAGATCTTCTAATCGCGTTGGAAACTATCCGAACCGCTTCATCTTGATCAACCATTCTTTTATGAAGTTCATCTTCCATATGAGCTAATTTTTGGGCCTCTTCTTGAAGCATCCTTGTAACTGGAATTCCAGTCCAACGGGAAACAATTCGAGCAATATCTTCCTCTGACACCTCTTCTTTTAAAATTCTCTTTCCCTCTTCTTGAATTTTTTTGAGTTCTTTTTCGGCCTTTTTAATCTCTCTTTCTGCACTGGGAATGGCTCCGTATTTGATCTCAGCTACTTTTTGAAAATCAGCCATTCTTTCTGCTAATTCAACCTCATTACGAAGCGTCTCGAGTTCTTTCTTTTTATTTTTTATAACAGAAATTAAATTTTTTTCTCGAATCCATTGCTCTTCTAAAATATTCTTTTCTTTCTCAAGTTCTGCAATTTTTTTATTGATCTCGGTTATTTTATTTTTCGATTCTTTCTCTTTTTTTAAAGCTTCTTTCTCAATTTGAAGACGAAATATTTCTCTTTTAAGATCATCTAACTCTTGAGGTTCACTTTCAACTTCAAGACGCAGAGCAGAGGCAGCTTCATCAATTAAATCAATAGCCTTATCTGGCAAAAAACGATCGCTAATATAGCGAGCCGAAAGTTTAGCTGCAGCAACCAAAGCAGAATCTTTAATTTTAACACCATGATGCAACTCATATTTTTCTTTAATTCCTCTTAAAATAGCAATAGTATCTTCAACAGATGGTTCTGGTACTATAATTGGCTGAAACCTTCTTTCAAAAGCAGGATCTTTTTCAATATATTTTTGGTACTCTTTTAATGTAGTTGCTCCAATTGTTCGAAGCTGCCCTTTAGCTAAGGCAGGTTTTAAAAGATTTGAAGCATCGATTGAACTTCCTTCTGTTGCTCCTGCGCCAACTAGTGTATGAAGCTCATCAGCAAATAAAATATACTTGCCATTACTCTTTTCTATTTCTTTTAAAAATGCTTTTAATCTATCTTCAAATTCTCCACGATATTTTGTACCAGCAATCATCATGCCTATATCTAAGGCAATGATTTCTTTATCTTTTAAACTCTCTGGTACATCTCCATTAACAATTCTTTGTGCTAAACCTTCAACAATAGCAGTTTTTCCTACACCTGCTTCACCGATAAGTACTGGATTATTTTTTGTACGTCTCGAGAGAACCTGAATTACTCTTCTAATTTCATTGTCTCTACCAATCACTGGATCGAGTTTTTTTTCTCGAGCCATTTGCGTAAGATTTTTTGAATATTTTTCAATTACCTGATATTTAGTTTCTGGTGTCTGATCTGTAATTTTCTCACCGCCTCTTATATCATTAATAGCACTTACAAAATCATCTTTATCTATTGAAGATAAAATTGGTTTTACCTGATTTTCTCCCTTTAAAATTCCCAAAAATAAATGTTCAACAGAAATAAATTCGTCTTGCATTAATTTTGCTTCTTCACCGGCAATTTCAAGTGTTTTAACAAAATCCTGAGTCACATATGCTTGAGAAGCTGTTGATCTACCAAAAATACGCGGGAGATGAGATAAAACTTCTTTTATTTTTTGTAAAAGTACTTGAGGATTTTGTCCTATTTTTAATAAAGCAGTATTAACAATTCCCTCGCTATCTTCAAGAATAACGCAAGCCAAATGCAACGTATCTACTTGTTGATGATGCATTTTAACAGATAATTCTTGAGCCTTTTGAAGCATCTCTTGTGCTTTAATTGTAAAATTTTGACCATCCATAAATTTTATTTATAAATTTTAATAAATTTTTACTTAGTTAATCTATTTTATTTCTCCTAATTTTACCTTAATATTTATTTCTTTTCCATCTCTTAAAACTTTCATCTGAACTTCATCGCCTGTATTATATTCTCTAATAATTTTATATAATGGATTTTGTTCTGTTATTTTTTTGCCGTCAACTTCTAAAATAATATCATTTTCTTTAAGTCCTGCCTTGTCAGCAGCGCTACCAGGAACTACTGCTGGTTCATTTGTAGTTTCATCTTTCATAATTAATGCTCCATAATCTACAGAAAGATTTAATTCATTTTTAATTTGTTCATTAACTAAAACATATCTTACACCTAAAAATGGATAAACAATTTTGCCCCTCTCTTTAACATCTTGGATTGCTTTTTTAGCAGTATTTATAGGCAGGGCAAAACCTATATTTTCTGCTCCAGAAGCAACTGCTGTATTTATACCAATTACTTCTCCATTAAGATTTAAAAGCGGCCCACCAGAATTTCCTTGATTAATGGCAGCGTCTGTTTGAATGACATTGGTGATTGTTTCTGTTTCAAATCCAGAACTTACAGCCGTAACCGTTCTTCCAAGTCCAGAAACAACTCCTACAGAAACAGTATTTTTAAATTCTCCCAAAGCATTACCAATAGCAATTACAGTCTGACCAATTTTTAATTTATCTGAATCACCAAGATTTAATGGTTTAAATTTTATAGAATTATCTAATTTAATTTTTATCACTCCGATATCTTCCATAGGATCAAGAGCTACAACTTCAGCATCATATTTTTTTCCATCATTGGTAAAAACAGTATACTGGGCATCTTTATCAGAAATAACATGTTTATTAGTTAAAACTAATCCGTCTTCTGAAATTATAAATCCACTTCCGCCCCCTATTTCTTGTCTTTGTGTACCTTTTTGACGATATTGAGGGATTCCAAACCCAGGAGCAAAAAAATCACCAAAGGGATTATACCAATACTCTTCTAAAATCGGTACATTTTTTGAAATAATAATACTTACTACCGAAGATTCAACCCTACTAACCACCTCTGGAACTAATTCCCTTACCTCTGTTGGGGTTAAAAGATTATTAGATTCTTCTTCTGTATGAGCGACTTCTGTTTGACTGGTTAATTGATTAGATTTTCCTAAAAGTTGAGGATTTTGATTTAAAATATAAGCTCCTCCAAAACCTGCAGAAAATCCAAAAATCAAAGAAATTAGAATTGTTAAAAGAATCGTTAATGTTTTATCACTGGCTTTTATATTTTTATCTG
>JAQVET010000038.1 GCA_028697615.1 Minisyncoccota bacterium | reverse complement strand
ATTATAAGTTCTGCTGTCTCTCCTTTAATAAATTTTTTAGAACGAAAAAAGATTCCTAGGATTTTGGCAACTATTTTAGTATATTTATTAATATTATTATTTTTTGTTTTTATTTTTTGGTTTTTTATTCCTCCGTTTGTAAATCAAATTCAAGAAGTATCAACTAATTTGCCTATATGGTTGGATAATTTTCAAAATATAATCCAAAAATATAAAAATTTAAATCTTCCACCTCAACTAATCAATGGACTCGAAAGTGCTATTTCGGGACTGATTAGTAAGGTTTCACAAATTCCCACAAAATTTTTTAATTTATTTAGTAAAATTTCTAGTGCTCTTTTTGGTTTTTTCTTTTTGGTAATTTTAAGTATTTATCTTTCTTTTGAGAAAGATATTGATAAAAGATTTGCTAAGTTTATTTTTCCAAAACATAAAAATCGGCAAGATAATATAATTTTATTTTGGAACAAGGCGCAAGAAGTTATTAGTAAATGGTTTCAAGGTTATATAATTTCAGCGATAATTGTTGGGCTTTTTGTTTGGATTAGTTTTTCAATTTTGGGTATACAATATAGCGCTATAATAGCTATTATATCTGGTTTTTGCGAAATCATTCCTTTATTTGGGCCAACTTTTGCATTGATAGTCGCTTTAATTTTAACATCTTTCCAAAATTTACATTTATTAATATGGATTGTATTAATATTTTTAATTATTCAGCAACTTGATAATTATTTATTTTTACCTTTTATAATGAGAAATAGAGTACAATTAAATCCACTGATTACATTAATTGCTGCTTTTGTTGGGGGAAAATTTGGCGGAATACTTGGTATGGTTGCTGCAATTCCTATTTGTGCTGTTTTGGTTGAATATTGGAAGTTATATCAACTAAAATTTTCAAAATAAAATTTATTTTATTAGTTTAATTGTTAAATATCTTCATAGAATGAAGATTTAATTTTAGTTTATGGACGATATTAAAAAAAATAAAAATGGATCAATTTTTATAATGCGACATACACAGGCAAAAACCAATGCATCTTTAAAAATTTCTGCAAAAATAGAAGGTTTTCCATTGACAAAAAAAGGTATTTCACAAGCAGAAAAAATAGGAAAAAATCTAAAAGATAAAAATATAGATCTTATTTTTTCTTCACCGGTTCAAAGATGTAGAGAAACCGCTCAAATTATTTCTAAAATTGTAAAAAAACCGGTTATTTTTGATGAGAGACTTAGAGAGATTAATCCAGGAATTTATGAATCGAAATCAATTATTCGTTATACAATGTATTTTAAAAATGAAAAGGAAAGATTTTATAAAAAACCACATGGAGGAGAATCAAGAGAAGATGTTAAAAAAAGAGTAGCAGATTTTTATAACGAAATAATTAAGAAATATCCAAAGAAAAATATTCTTATTATTAGCCATGGCGATCCATTAAGACTTCTTCAGGGTGTTATTTTGGGTTTATCCGATAGTGAAATTATAAAAAGAAAAAATGAGCTCACTTTAAAAATTGGAGAAGTTAGACAACTTGTTTAATTAGTTATTTTTTAGTAAAATAAAAAATAAAATTTTATTTTTAAATTATATGTTACCTTCAAAATACGAAAAAGAAATTCTTAATTTTTGGGAAAAGAATAATATTTTTAAAAAACTTCAAAAGAAAAATAAGGGGAAAAGGCCCTGGTCTTTTTTAGATGGACCGATTACTGCCAATAATCCTATGGGCGTACATCATGCATGGGGAAGAACATATAAAGATCTTTTTCAAAGATATAAGGCAATGCAAGGTTTTGACGAAAGATTTCAAAGTGGTTTTGATTGTCAAGGACTTTGGGTTGAAGTAGAAGTAGAAAAGGAATTAGGCCTTAAAAATAAAAAAGATATAGAAAATCTTGTTCCTGGAGATAAAAAGGCATCAATTGCTAAATTTGTCGAACTTTGCAAGGAAAGGGTTAAGAAATATTCAAAAATTCAAACAGATCAATCAATAAGACTTGGACAATGGATGGATTGGGAAAACTCCTACTTTACAATGTCAGACGAAAATAATTATGCTATTTGGTATTTTTTAAAAAAATGTTTTGAAAAAGGACTTTTATACAAAGGTCGGGATGTTGTTCCTTGGTGTCCACGTTGCGGAACTGCTATTTCTCAACATGAAATTTTAACCGAAGAGTATAAAGAGATAATACATAAATCAATTTTTGTAAAAATACCAGTTGAAGGAGAAAAAAATACATTTTTTCTTGTTTGGACAACTACCCCCTGGACGCTTCCTGCAAATGTTGCCCTAGCTGTTCATCCAGATTTGCAGTACTGCAGGGTAAAAGATAAAAATGGAGATATCTATATCCTGCTTAAGGAAAAATTTAATTTAATTAAAAATGGAAAAATTATTGAAAGTTTTCTTGGGAAAAAATTGGAAAATTTAAAATATCAAGGATTATTCGATGAATTACCAGAGGTAAAAAAATCTTTAGGAAATTATAAACATTCGGTAGTTTTATGGGACGAGGTTACCGCAGAAGAGGGAACTGGAATTGTTCACAGTGCTCCTGGCTGTGGACAAGAAGATTTTATTTTAAGTAAAAAATTAAATCTTCCAGTAATAAACCCAACAGATGATGAAAGTAAATATAGGTCTGGTTTTGATTTTTTAACAGGCAAATTAGTAACAGAGGTTAAGGATTTAATATTTCAAAATTTAGAAAAAAAAGGAGTAGTTTTTAAAATAGAAGATTATCTTCATCGCTATCCAACATGTTGGAGATGTAAATCAGAATTAATTTTTCGTTTGGTTGATGAGTGGTATATTTCAATGGAAAAAATAAGAAATGATTTAATAAAAGTGGCAAAGCAAATAAATTGGATACCATCATTTGGACTTGAAAGAGAATTGGATTGGCTTGAGAATATGCAGGATTGGTTAATTTCTAAAAAAAGATATTGGGGACTAGTTCTTCCTATTTTTGAATGCACAAAGTGTGGTGATTTTGAGGTTATTGGTTCAAAAGAAGAATTAAAAGAGAGGGCTGTATATGGTTGGCAACAATTTGAAGGGCACTCACCACACCGTCCATTTGTAGATGAAGTAAAAATTAAATGCTTAAAATGTGGATCATTAGTTTCAAGAATTACTGATGTCGGTAATCCTTGGCTTGATGCTGGAATTGTTCCTTTTTCAACCCTTAATTATTTTACTGATAAAAAATATTGGCAAAAATGGTTCCCTCATGATTTTATTTGTGAATCATTTCCGGGTCAATTTAAAAATTGGTTTTATTCTCTTATAGTAATGAGCACGGTTTTAGAAAATAAGTATCCTTCAAAAACAATTTTTGGGTACTCTACTGTTGTTGATGAAAATGGCCAGGAAATGCATAAATCAAAAGGGAATGCTATTTGGTTTGATGAAGCAGTTGAGAAAATAGGAGCAGATGTAATGCGATGGATGTATAGTAGAGCAAACCCTATTTACAATTTAAGGTTTGGATATAATGTTGCTGAGGAAACAAGAAGAAAGCTTCTATTTTTATGGAATAGTTATGTTTTTTTTACTACATATGTATCTAAAGGTGATATTTCAAAGTTAAAAAATGAAATTTCACCGGTAGATATCGAATCAAAAGATTTATTAGATCAATGGATAATTTCTCGTTTAGAAAATTTAATTAAAGATACAACAAAATCGTTGGATAAATATGATGCGGCCGTTGCCAGTAGAAAAATTGAAGAGTTTTTTATTGAGGATTTATCACTATGGTATATAAGAAGATCGCGCAGAAAATTCCAAAAACCAAAAAATAAAAATGAGTTAATAGAAACTTCTCAGATTCTTTATTTTGTTTTAATGACACTGGTAAAATTAATGGCTCCATTTACCCCATTTTTATCTGAGTATATCTATCAATCATTAAAGAAAAAAGAAGATATCGAGAGCGTTCATCTTTGTGATTGGCCGCATTTTAATTCAAAATTAATAAATTTAAAACTTGAAGAAAAAATGAAAATTACCAGAGATATTGTCAGTTTATCTTTGGCAGAGAGAAATAAATTTCACATAAAGGTTCGTCAGCCTTTGAGTAAATTAAGTGTTGAAAATCTTAAATGGAAAATTGAAAATGATTTTATTGATTTAATTAAAGAAGAAGTGAATGTGAAAGAAGTGGACTTTTTACTTGGAGATGGTGAATTAAAAATAAAACTTGATACTAAAATAACACCAGAGTTAAAAAAAGAAGGCATTTTAAGAGATATTATAAGATATATAATGAATATAAGAAAAAAATTAGGCCTTTCAAAAGAAGATAAGATAAACGTTTACTTTGATTTTCCTGAAAATTTTAATTGGATTATTGAAGAATTTGGTTCTTTTATTAAAAAAGAAATTTATGCCAAAAATCTTGAGTTTAGTAAAGAAAAGTGCGATCTTGAAAAGGTTATAAAATTAGACGGCGAGTCTATTTGGATAGGAGTAAAAAAAGTTTGATTTTATAAATTATGCACCCTCTACTAACGACAGATGCTATTATTTTAAAAGAAGAGGATTATAGAGAGTTTGATAAGATTTTTACTATTTTTACCAAAAATTTTGGTAAAATTAATGCTATAGGCAGGTCAATTCGAAAAAAAAATGCAAAATTAAAATATAGCTTGCAGGTTTTAAATTTTGTTAATTTAGAATTTATTGAGGGTAAAAGTTTCTACATAATTTGTGATGTAATTCTAAAAGATGATTTTCAAAATGTTAAAGATGATTTCCCTCGGTTAAAAATTGCGCTTAAAATTTTAAATATCTTTAATGAATTTATTCAGGGAGAAGAAGAAGACAGAAAAATTTGGAATTTAATTTTAGCCTCTATAAAAAAACTTTCTCAAACTCAAAATTATCAAATAAAAAACCTGAAAATTTTTTACTTCTATTTTATTTGGAAGTTGATTTCTTCTTTAGGATTTAATCCTGAACTTTATAAATGTGTTATCTGTAAAAAACCATTGCAAGAAAAAAAACAACAAAAAAATCAAAACGATTATTTTAATAGTTATTTTTTAATAGAAAATGGGGGATTGCTTTGTCAAACATGTGGAAACAAATATCAAAATAAAAAAATCGTTGTTTCTTCAAACACCATTAAACTCTTGCGTCTCATCCAAAAAGATGATAAAATTTTAAAAAAGATAAAGATGTCTCGAAATGATGAGGATGAATTAATAAAACTAACAAAGGAGTTTATAAATTATTTTGGAATTTCAAAATATAATTTTTAAGTGAAATTTAATGAAAAAATTTAAATTAAAACTATTTTCAAAAAGTTTTACTCTCATTGAACTTTTAATTGTTATAACTATAATTGTTATTTTAACTGCTGTAATTTTTGCTTTAACAAGTGGTGCCAGGGCTCAAGCAAGAGATAATCAGAGGATTAAACAATTAAAAGAATTAAAAAATGTTTTAGAAACATATTATTTTTATTATAAAGAATATCCTTCTTCTCCAGTTTCTCAATGTATAGAACAATCTCCCAGTCCTCTTCAAATTTTAGTTGATAAAAACTATCTACCAAAAATTCCTCAGGATCCAAGATATAATCCACAAAACCCCTCAGATTTTTGTTATATATATGTCACTGATTTAACAGCTCAACATTTTAAACTTTTTGCTAGAATGGAAGCGCTAAAAGATTTAGCAAAAAATGATGGAGGAGTATATGATGATTATTACGAAATTTACTCTTCTACTTCTCTTGGGGCCATGCTTACTTTTTCTGGTTCTGTAGAAATTCCAGGTTCTCCGCAAGAAGAAGTTGAAATTTCAAGTTGCATGGAAATTACATTACCAGGAACATATCTTTTAACTCAGGATATTGAAAATACTGATAATAGTGCTTGTATGAGAATTAGAACTTCTGATGTAATACTTGATTGTCAGGGACATAAAATTGATGGTACTGGAAAAGATGAAAGTTATGGTATTATTGCTCAATCTTTTGGAAGTGAGACCTTGATAAATATTACAATTCAAAATTGTTTAGTTTCTGATTGGAAATGGGGGGTTTATTTTCGTAATATTGAAGAAAGCAAAATTGTTGGCAATAAAACAATTCCTCTTGCTTCTCAAGAAGGAATTTCTAAAAATACATATGGTATTTATTTAAATAGTGTTGAGGATAGTATTGTAAGTAATAATAAGATTTCATCAAATTATGTTGGGATTTATTTAAAATATAGTGGCAGTAATGTTATTTATAATAATTTATTTAATCAAGAAAAAAATTATCATTTAGATACCCCTACTGATACCAATTATTGGAATACAATAAAAGCATTTCAAGAAAATATTTTAGGAGAGGAATATATTGGTGGAAATGCTTGGTTAAATTCTACAGGAACTGATATTTCTCAAACTTGTGAGGATAATAATTTAGATAGTATATGCGATGAAGAATTTAAGTTAAATGATAATAACATTGATCACTTTCCATTAGTTTATCATAAATATGAAGAGATAAGTTCTTGTATAGAAATTACTAAATCTGGTTTTTATCGACTTAATACAGATCTAATAAATGTTTCCAATTGTATTAGAATTAAATCTCCAGATGTTGTTTTTGATTGCAGGGATTCAATAACTGGAGAAAAGCATATAATAGATGGAACCGGAAGTAGTGGAAGCGGAATAGAAGTGGGTGGTTACACTGGAGAACCACCAGAGGAAGAATTTATAAATGCTTCTAATTTTAAAATAAAAAATTGCATAATCAAAGAATTTTCAAATGGCATATATGTAAATCAAGCAAGTAACGGTCAAATTCTAAATAATGAAATTAAAAATAATTCTCAGTATGGAGTGCAACTTTATCAAAACTCTGATTC
>JAQVET010000037.1 GCA_028697615.1 Minisyncoccota bacterium | reverse complement strand
ACTCTCAGCGATAATAAAAAGTCCCAAAAGTCCAATTGATGTCATTGCCCCATTTTTTAAATATCGATATTTAGCAATTTTATCAACGCTTTTAATTGTCATTTCTCTAACAATTAAAGCCCCGATATCATTGCCAATCAAAATTAAAGGAACACTAGTTGTAAAAGCAAAAGCACCCATTACTCCATCAAAACTAAAAAAAGCATCTAAAACTTCAAGGTACATTAATTTTGAAAAACAGACATTTAAGAAAATCCTTTTATTAATCTTTCTTCTTGTTTTTGGGGCTGTTCTCTAAAGCCATACATTATAAAAAAACATTGCCACAAGCAGTAGAATACTTTTTCTCGATTTAATAAGTTGGGCTACCGTAAGATCTAAACTGAACATTGCCTTAAGCTCTGGCACTGAAAGCCAAACTACCTAAGTGGTAAAAGGCCTCTCATAATAAAAACAGCAGTAATAATTCCCCAAAAAAGGAAAATTTTCTGCCATTTTTTGCTCATTGTTTTTAACATATAAGCGTTAATAATAGCATTATCAATACTATTTACCGTCTCAAAAACTATTAATCCAAGAATAATAATTAAAGATGAAAACATATTTTGAAATGATTTAAAATTTAAAAATTATCTACCTTAAACGTGGAAATAATAATTCACTTTTTTTTGATTTTATCTGTTTTTTTATCTTTTCTGATGTTTCAGGTAAAAATGGCTGCAATAACTTAGCAATTTGATCAATGGAAATTAACAAATCATTAATAATTTGTTTTTGATTTTTGGTTTTTTCCCAAGGCCTTGTTTTCTCAATATATTTATCACAAAAACTAATTAATTTCCAAATAGTAAATAATGCCTCATTAAATTTAAAATCACCAAGTGCTTTATGATAATCTTTACAGATTTTATTTATCATTATTTTGACTTTTGAGTTTTGAGTTTGGTTGAAATCTGGCATTTGGTATTTATAATTTGATTTAACAGCCATTGTTATTATTCTTGAAATAAGATTGCCCAACCCTCCTGCTAAATCACTATTATATTTTTCTTCAAATTTTTCATAAGTAAAATCTCCATCTTCAGTTGGTGATATCTGAGATAAAAGAAAATATCTTAAAGCGTCAGTAGTAACTGGCAGCGAAATTAAAGAACTATATTTTTCAACTAAATAAAATGGGTCGATAACATTCCCCAAACTTTTTGACATTTTTTGACCATCTACAGTGATAAAACCATGAACTAAAATTAACTTTGGCAGAGGAAGTTTTAAAGATAAAAGCATTGCTGGCCAAATAATAGCGTGAAATTTTTGAATATCCTTTCCGATACACTGAACATCCGGCGGCCAATATTTTTTAAATTTTGGACTATCTTTATAACCCAATCCAGAAATATAATTTACAAGAGCATCAGCCCAAACATAAATAGTTTGAGTATTATCATCTGGTACTGGCACGCCCCATTTTAATTTTTCTTTTGGTCTTGAAAAACTTATATCTTCCAAACCATTTTTTATAAAATTTAACATTTCTTTCTTTCTATTTCTGGGAATAATTTTAATTTCCTCTTCTTTAATAATTTTTTCGATTTGTTTTGAATATTTTGATAATCTAAAAAAATAATTTTCTTCTTCTATTTTTTCTGGAGGTTTCTGATGTATGGGGCACTTACCATCAATTAAATCTTTTTTTGTAATAAAGGCCTCACAACCACTACAATAAAGACCCTTATATTTCTTCTTATAGAGATCACCATTATTTTTAAACTCAAGCCAAATTTCTTTAACAACAGGAAAATGCCTTTTTTTATCACTTGTTCTAATAAAATCATTGTTTGATAAATTTAAAATATTTTTTAATGCTTTAAATTTTGCTGCGATAGTATCAACAAATTCTTGTGGTGTTTTATTTTCTTTTTCGGCTGCCCTTGCAACTTTTATTCCGTGCTCATCGGTTCCTGTTAAAAAAAAGACATCATCTTTTAAAATTCTATGATATCTTGCTAAAGCATCTGCCTGCAAGAGTTCTAAAACAAAACCAATATGTGGCGGTGCATTAGTATATGCAATACTTGTTGTAATATAAAATTTTTTCATAATATTTTTACAATAACAATTTACATTAAAAATTACTAATTTTCAAGTATTAATTAGTAAAATTTAAACAAAAAACAGGAAATATTTTCCTTTCCTGTTTTTTTTATTATTTAGAACGATTTTGGTTTTATCTTCTTCTTTGATCTCTTTTTTCTCGCCAACAGTTTTTGCAATAAAGGGGTCTGCCTTCTGATGGTTCAAATGGTAATTCAGTAATTTCTGCACCACATTCATCACACTTCCAAGTTCCTTTATATGTTTTTCTTTCAAAACCTTCCTCTTTGTTAAAATCCACAAAATTTATTCTCAAAAAAGTGATAAAACACTTTTGTGAGATATATAAAAATGACCTTTAATATATTATACCACCTTTTTAAAAAAAATACAAATTTAATCAAAAAGATTTATTATGCTAAGTGGCAATCTTCCTTCAAGTAAAATAATATTTCCTCTTTTTAAATATGGAGAAATTATTTGTTTAATTTTTTGGGGATCGCTAAATTGTAAAATATTTTTTTCATTCATTCCTTCTGCTATCGCACCTCTTTTAAGAGCAGAAAAATAAAAAGGAGTTGTTATTATGGCAAAATCGCATACTTTACCTATTTTTCTTCCGATTGTTTCGTGGATAGAATCAGATGCCTTTCCAAGCTCAATAAGACAGGGCATTATTATAATTTTTTTGCCATTAAAAATTTTTAAATAATCAAGAGCAGCTAAAACTCCATTAGGATTTTCACTAAAAAGATCCTCGATAATAAATACTCCCTTTTTATTTTCTCTTTTTTTAAGCGAACTAAATGGATTTTGAACTTTTCCTGCACCATTACGAATCTCAGGAATTGTCATTCCTAAAGACAAAGAAACTGCTATTGCTCCCAGTAGATTTTCAACTTGGTTTTTTCCTAAAATTGGTGCTTCTATTTTAAAACCTCTTCCTTTTTTTCTTTTTACTTCAAAACTAACTGAATCTTGAGTTTGATTTATATTTTCTGCCCAAATGTCAGAATTTTCTGTTTTATTTAAACTATAAATAATTTTAGGTTTAGTGGTTCTCTTAGCTAATTTTTGACAAATGTCGTTTGAACCATTAAAAAAAGCCATACCATCTTCGGGCAGGGCTTCTATAAGTTCGTATTTTACTTGAGAAAGCTGATCTAAATCTTTAAAAAATCTAATATGTTGCTGGGAAATTCCTGTTAAAACTCCGATTTGCGGTTTAAAAACCTTAGCACTTTTTTTTATTGTTCCCTTTTTAAGTTCTGCTGCCACCTCACAAACAAAAATATCGTAATTTTCATTTAAATTCTGAAGAATAGTTTTTGCAATGCCTATTCTTTTATTAATCGAACGTTCTGTTTTTAAAACATTAAATTTTTCTGAGAGAATTGTTGCTAAAAAATCTTTTGTTGAAGTTTTACCATAAGAACCTGTGATACCGATAGAAATTAAATCTTTAAATTGATCTCTTTTTTTTGCTGCCTTTGTTGCAAGATACTCTGTGATAATAAAAGTTGGTATTTCAAGTATAAAATCAAAAATAAAAATTACCAGCGGAAAAAGAAATTCCAGCAGAGTAAGATATACAAAAATATTTACAGATTTATCAATTAAAAAATAAACAATGCCTATATTAAATAAAATTACCAAACACAAAAATAAAATTGCTTTTGGCGAAAACTCAGGAATTTTCCATTTTTTTTGATAAATTAAAAAAATAGCCCAGCTACCCAAAACAAAATAAAAAATACTTAGGACGATATTAAAAAGAACACTTGTTATTTGGTATTGCAGAAATATAGGAGATAAGATAAAAAATACAAAAGCAACAATCGAAACATTTGGCAAAAAAATTGAAAAATTACGAGAGAGCTCCTCAAAAATTCGACCAAAATTATATTCTTTTAATTGACAAAAATAAACCCAAAAAAAACTTCTTCTCAAGATATGCAGAAACCAAAAAAATAAAACAATATAAATATAAGAAAACATAATATTATGTATTATGCTAATTTATCAGTTAACTAACTTTTAATGTATATCATTTTAAACCTATTTTTTACTATTTTCAAGTTGCTATAAAACTTTTTTAAATTATTGGTTACCATTTATTTTTTGATTAAAATACCAATCAAGAACATTAAAAGCAATTTTTACTACATCACTGGTATTTTCTCTTTCTTCGAGCATAATTGTAAAAACAATTTCTGGATTTTCATAAGGAGCAAAAACAGTAAACCAAACATATGGCAACTGATTTTCTCCAGATGCTTGAGCTGTACCTGTTTTACCAGCAGAGGAAACTTTTAATTTTGACATACTCTTAAAGGTCCCGGAAATAGTCCCCTCATGCATACCTTCTTTTACAACGCTGAAATGTTTTTTATCTATAGGAATTTTAAAGGTAGTTTTTGAAGAAATATCTTCCAGGGTACCATCATTTTTTTTGATTTTATCAACAATTTGAGGTTGCAATAAATCTCCATCATTGGCTATCGCTGCTGTTGCTGTTGCAAGTTCAAGCGGTGTAACCAATAAATATCCTTGACCTATTGAAATATTATAAGTATCTCCTAAGACCCATTTTTCTCCAATTGTTTTTTCTTTCCAAGAAGGATCAGGAACAATTCCACTTATCTCTGACGGAAGGTCAACCCCTGTTTTTTTATCAAAACCAAATAAAGAAAGATATTTTTTAATTCTTGAAATACCAAGCCCATCAATATTCTGATACCCTCCTCCAACTGCCATAAAATATGTATTAACAGAAAAGGCCAATGCCTTTTTTAGGTCAACAGAACCATACCGACGATGACCATAATTAGAAAAAATAGCAGGTTTTGAAGGATCGTAAGGATTTTCAATCCTAATGTAACCAGTATCATAAAAAGTTGTCCATGGAGTAATCACGCCTTCATTTAATGCCGCTGAAGCGATAAATGGTTTGATGGAAGAACCAGGTGGGTATCTCCCTGCAACTACCCTATTTAAAAAAGGACGAAATGGATTATTAGATAAATCAGAATACTCTTTTAAAGAAATTCCTTGGGAAAATAAATTATTATCAAAAGATGGAACAGAAACCATTGCCAGTACCTTTCCACTGCGAGGATCAAGAGCAACAGCTGCCCCTGTTTTAATTTCAGGATCTTTAAAATTTTTAATTTCATCGTAAATCTTTCTTTGGAGATTAGCATCAATATTTAAAATCAAACTATCCCCTGGTTTTGGATCAGAAATTTTTTTTGTCTCTAAAACATTACCGTAAATATCTACAACCTTAATATTCTTCCCAACTTGACCTCTAAGATTATCTTCATAATAAAACTCTAAACCTTCTTTTCCAATATCATCTGTAGAAAAATAATCTTTATTTTTTATTCTTTCTTTATCTTCTGGCCCAATTTTAAGCATATAACCTAAAATATGAGAAAATTTTTCTCCATCTTTGTATTTTCTTTTAAAATTATTAACTAGTTCAACACCAATAATTTGATCAGCTTTTGTTTGAATTTTAATAATTTCATCATCTGACAATTTGGGCTTTAAAATAAAATAAGTATTATTTTCTTTAATCTGTTTTTCAATTTCATTTATGGAAATATTTAATATTTCAGAAATAATCTTTAAAGAATCAGAATTAATCGATAGTGGGTCTATTAATAAATCTGTTTGATAAATATTTTCTACGAGAATTTCTCCATTTTTATCGTATATGATTCCTCTTGGCGCTGATATAGGAATAACTTTTTGATAATTATTTTGAGCGGCCTTTAATAAATCCTCTCCATTATTTAATTGAATATAAAAAAGTCTTATTATTAAAAAAGAAAAAACAAAAACTATTAGAATAAAAACTACAAAAAAAACATTTCTACCGATGGGAACGCCGATTCTCTTTAGTTTTTTTTGCATTTCTTTTTCTTTCTCTGCATCAAATAAAATTTCTTCGGGCTCAATTTCTTCTCTTTTATTTATTTCAATTTTATAATTTTTCATATTAACTTATATTTTTATACCATCTTCTTTTGTAAAAAAATTACCTGGCAGTTTAGAAAAAATAAAATATAAAATCATACCAAAAATACAATTTAAAAATGCTTGTTTTAAAAGTAAAACAATATCTAATTGATATCCAAAACCGCTGGTAATATTTTGTATTTGCGTAAAAAAACTTAAAGAAAATTCAAAAAGAAAACTTGAAATAAAAACTAAAATTAAAAATAAAACTAAGTTGTTTTCTAAAATATAGTTTCTAAATTTCAAAAATATCCAAGAAAATAAAAATAAAATTGGAGTAAATAAAAAATATGGAGAAAACATATCTAAAATAAAACCAGAGATAAAAACAATTAAAAAATATAAAAAATTATTTTGCATTTTTTGGGAAATAAAAATCAAAAAAAGAAAAATAAAACTGGGATAATAATTTAAAAAAATTTTGTTTGGATTTCCCACTTCTATAAAGATAAAAAATAATGCAATTAATATCCAAAAAAAATAAATTAAAAAATATTTTGTTTTCATTGTTAAATTTTATTTTAGAATAAAAAGATTATCTAAATCTTTCTGTTTAACAGCAAGCTCGATATAACACTTTTTTCCTGGGAGTATATCATTAACTTCGATTTTTTTAACACTACCAACTAAAACGTAAGTTTGAACAATTTGCGGAGAATAAAGTAAAATTAAATCACCCTCTTTAACATCTGCATCTTTTGATGGAAATTCAACTCTGGGATTTTCTCCGCCAATAAAAAGACCATTTTCTTTTGTTCTTAGAATATAAACT
>JAQVET010000036.1 GCA_028697615.1 Minisyncoccota bacterium | reverse complement strand
TAAAGGTAGAAAGATGATTGCTGGCCAGGACGAAGAAGAGATTTATAAAATTTTAAATCTTGCTTATATCAAGCCAGAAATGCGTGAAAATAGAGGGGAAATCGAGGCTGCCTCAAGAGAATTTCAAGGTTTATCAGGCGGACTGCCAAAATTAATCGATTATCAAGATATAAAAGGAGATTTGCATTGTCATTCAAAATGGGATGGTGGTGCAAACTCAATTTATGAGATGGCAGAGGAGGCAATAAAGATGGGATATCAATATTTAGGAATAAGTGATCATACTAAATTTTTAAGGATTGAACACGGACTAGATGAAAAAAGATTAATAATGCAACGCAGGGAGATTGATAAAGTAAACCAAAAATTGAAAACAAAAAATTATAAATTAAAGATACTTCAAGGGTGTGAGGCGAATATTTTAAATGATGGTTCAATTGATATTAATGATGAGGCGCTTGCTAAATTGGATTTTGTTATTGCTGGTATTCATTCTAATTTTAAAATGGAAAAGAATAAAATGACAGAGAGAATGATAAAAGCAATGGAAAATCCTAATGTTGATATTATTTCTCATCCTACTGGTAGGATTTTAATGAAAAGAGACGAGTATCAAATAGATTTTGATAAAATTTTAAAAAAAGCCAAAGAAAAAGGGACGATTCTTGAAATTAATTCTTGGCCTGATCGTCTTGATTTAAATGATATTAATATAAAAAAAGCAAAAGAAGCAGGTGTGAAAATGATAATTAATACCGATTCTCATCAAAGAGATCAAATGCGATTTATTAAATTTGGTATTGCTCAAGCAAGACGTGGCTGGGCTGAAAAGGAAGATATTATTAATTCTCAATCTTTAGAAAAACTGCTCAGTTTTTTAAAATAATTTTAAAGATTTAATAATTATATTATGATTTTTGAAAAATCAGTTGGTGTGGTAATTTTCAGAAAAGATAAAAATGATATTCTTTATCTTCTTTTATATTATCCTGCTGATAAATCACGCTCAGGCACTGGTGGATATTTTTCTTTCGTAAAGGGACATCAAGAAAAAGGAGAATCAGATTTAGAAACAATGAAAAGAGAACTAAAAGAAGAAACAGGTATTGATAAGATAGAAATTATTCCTGGTTTTTTGGAAAAAGAAGAATATTTTTTTAAGGATATTTATAAAAATAAAAAGAATCCACCATTAATAAAAAAACAAGTAGTTTATTTTTTAGGAAAAATCAAAACAGCAAAAATTAAACTTTCTTTTGAACATAAAGATTACAAATGGTTTACTTTCCAAGAAGCAATAAAATCTTTAAAATTTAAAAATGATAAAATTATTTTAAAGAAGGCACATTCATTTTTAATAAATTATTTAAATTCCAAAAATGAAAATAGTAGCAAAAAATAAAAGGGCATATAGCCTTTATAATGTTTTAGAGAAGTATCAAGCAGGTCTGTCGCTTTTGGGCACAGAGGTTAAATCGATAAAATCGGGTAGAGTTTCTCTTACTGGTTCTTTTATATTGCCTCGAGGTAGAGAACTTTTTTTAATAGGAGCAAAAATTCCACCATGGCAAGAATCAAATGCCCCTTCAAACTATAATCCTGAAAGACCAAGAAAACTTCTTTTAAAAAGAGAGGAGATTAACTATATTTTAGGCAAATCGAAACAAAAGGGGCTTGTTTTAATTCCTCTTTGTTTGTTTTTAAAAGGAAAAAGAGGAGTAGTAAAGCTTGAGTTTGCTTTGGCCAAAAGACTCAAAAAATATCAAAAAAAAGAAAAATTAAAACAAAAATCAATTAAAAAAGAAATAAAAAGAGAGATTAAGGAGGTTTAATTGTTATTTTCAAATAATTCTTCGTAGTAAATTGCTTCGTAGTCACAATTCCATCTTGCCTGGTCGGCGCAATATTTTTGGCATATTTTTTCATACCCTTCGCATCCCTCTTTTATTACCTTTCCCTCTCCTGTTAAAGTATCATATGTGAGAACATCATAGAAATTACATTGGCGCATCTGTTTGCGAGCCTCCAAAGGCTGTTCGTTGTTACCATCTTCAGATATAATAATAAGTTCCGGCGGTACTTTGTTTTGTATAAGGTCTTTACACTCCCACATATCTTGCGTGTGAGTAATGGTTTGCCATTTATTATTTTCTTTTTTCCATATTGTTGCCGTACTTCCTACCATAGCAAATTCATAACCTTCTGAACCTATGGCAAAGTTATCACCTGTAGTAAAATTATTTATAACTTTGACAATATGAATTTCTGGTAATATATTATTTTCCTTAAATATACTGTCAAAATTATATATGTCGTTGGTGATTTCTTGATAAACAGTATCGGCAAGGTCTTTTAAAATATCACCGCAAACAATCTTAAAAAACTGCTCATTATAAATTACAATTTGGCATTTAACATTATTTTTTTCCATTCCCACCTTTTTAAGAACTTCCATATCGGCAGTGTTTTCTTGATTTACGACAAATCCTTTTTTAATAAAATAATTTTTAATATCATCTATTTTTATTTTATCATAAGAGATATTTTCTTGTGGATCTAGATTCAAAACATAATCCGGTGCTATTACTATTATTTTGTCATTATCTAGCCAATTCCAATATTCCCAATCTTCTTCCGTTTTTTCTAAGTGAAGCTTTTCATAAATAGATAAATCTTTTTGACCAAGTAAATTTTTTCGAACAATTTCATTTTTAATCTCCTCCAAAAAAGATTTAATATCAATATCTTCTTCTGGTGTTGGAATATCTTCTTCCGACGTTAGAGAAGTAGAAGGAGTTTTTTTCAAAATTAAATCTTTATTTAAATAAAAAAGGACTCCCAAAACCGCCACAATAGCCAAAACTAAAACTATAATAATATTTAATTTCATAATTTTATTATTTTATTATTTTATTTAAACCTTTATATCTTATTTATTTTATAAAACAATATCAAAAAATTCAAGATGAGATTAAGTTTCAATTGTAAATATTGATTTTATTTTTAAATTGTGTTAAACTTAATATAAGGGGATGTAAAGCTTTGACAGGGATATCTTTTGAAAATCGGCAAGTTGGGTTTGCAGGATCCCATTAAAATCTTGCAAATCAAAAGTGCAAACAAAGTAGCACCTGCTCTCGCTTACGCTTAACGCATAGGCGAGCATTCAATATCTTGATTCTCGATAGAGATATTGGGTGTGATAAATTCGAGATAGATAAAAATTTCTGGGAGGTAGGAAATTTTTATCAAAATTTATAGCCTCAACTAAAAAGATTTTTTGGTCTATTTTTATCTTTTTAGCAATTCAAATAGACCTAAACTTGTAGATGATTTTCAAAAGAGTTTCTGGACGGGAGTGCAATTCTCCCCATCTCCAATTTTAAAAAAATATTTTATTAAAAAATTGGAAAAGAAATTAAAATTTTATAATCAAATACCATCTTCAACTGTAAGATTAATTTCAGAGGATGGAGAAAATCTAGGCATCGTTTCTAAGGAGAAGGCCTTTGATTTAGCAAGGGAAAAAAGGCTTGATTTAATTATCATAACATCTAAGATTGATCCACCAATAGTTAAACTGGGTGATTATGGTAAGTATCTTTATAGGCAGCAAAAAAAAGCAAGTAAACAAAAAAAAGGTCAAAAGTTAGGAAAAGTTAAAAATATAAGAATATCTTTAAGAATTGCTCAACACGATCTTTTAAATAAAATAAATCAGGCAATAAAATTTTTAAATAAAGGATTTCGAGTAAGGTTTGAAATTTTCCTTAAAGGACGTGAGAAAAGACTGCAAAACGAAGCGAAAGAAAAACTTAATTTGGTAATTTCTGAGATTGGAAAAGAAGTAGCTATTGAGCAAGATGGAGAAATTAAAAAAAATCCAAGAGGTTTTGAAATAATTATAAGAAAAAAATAATTAAGGTTTATTTTTAATTTCAAAATAATTTATAGTTTTTATGAAAACAAGAAAATCAATTAAAAAAAGATTTAAAATTACAAAAAATGGGAAAGTGCTTTTAAGACCAGTGGGCCAAGATCATTTCCGAGCCAAAAAATCTGGTAAAATAAAGCGACAAAAACGTAGTCCAATTAAGGTTGATGATTCTCTTGCTAAAGAGATAAAAAAGGCATTAAAATATGCTCCGCGAAAAAAGAAAAAAAATAAAAAATAAAATAAAATTTTATGACAAGAGTAAAACGTTCAAAAACAGCTAAGAAAAAAAGAAAAAAGGTTTTAAAAGAGGCCAAGGGTTATAAGTGGTCAAGAAAATCAAGCTACAGGAGAGCAAAAGAAGCAGTTTCACATGCGCTCTCTTATCAATTTCGTGATAGAAAAGCTAAGAAAAGAGACTTTAGACGACTTTGGCAGGTAAAAATTAATGCAAAAGTAAGAGAATATGGATTGACATACAATAAATTTATTAATTTACTTAAAAAAAATAAAATTGAAATTGATAGAAAAATTTTAGCTGATTTAGCAGAGAACGAGCCAAAAACATTTGAAAAAATAATAGATGTAGTGAAAGAAAAATCCTCAAATTCTTATTGAATTTAATATTTTAAATTTTATTAATTTTTTTATCTTTGTAATGGATTTTCTCCACCTTAAAAAAATTGCTAATCAAATTCGTCAAGATATTATCAAAATGATCACTGAGGCTGGTTCTGGACATCCTGGTGGTTCTCTTTCGTGTGTTGAGATTTTGGTTAGTTTATATTTTGGCGATATTTTAAAGTATGATCCTCAGAACCCTCATTGGGAGGAGAGGGATCGTTTTATTTTATCAAAAGCGCACGGCGCTCCTGCTCTTTATGCTGTTTTATCTCAAGCAGGTTTTTTTTCTCACAATGAACTTTTAACATTAAGAAAAATTAATTCTCGTCTTCAAGGACATCCAGATAGGATAAAATTTCCATATGTTGAAACATCTGGAGGAGCGTTGGGTCAAGGACTCTCGATTGGTATTGGCATGGCTCTCGCAGCGCTTTATCAAAAGAAAGATTGGCAGGTTTTTGTTTTAATGTCGGACGGCGAGCAGGAAGAGGGTTCTACTATGGAGGGCATGCTTTGTGCTGTCAAGTATAAACTTAATAATTTAATAGGGATTATTGATGCTAACCGTTTACAAATAGATGGAAGTGTTGATGAGATAATGGAGGGCAAAACAATTAAAAAAAGGTATTTAGCATTTGGTTGGGAAGTAATTGAAGTTAATGGTCATAATTTTTCTGAACTTCTTAATGCGTTTAAAAAAGCAAAAAATATTCAAAAACCTGTATGTATTTTTGCCAGTACAATAAAAGGAAAAGGAGTTTCTTTTATGGAAAATAAAGTCCAGTGGCATGGAAAAGCACCAACAACCAAAGAAGCAAAAATTGCTCTTGAGGAACTTAAAGAAGAAGCAAAAAAATATGCTAATTGAAAATTGGAATCAAAAAGATAAATTGCAAATAAAAGCAACTCGAGATGGTTTTGGAGAGGCAATTTTAGAACTTGGAAAACAAAATTCTAATATTGTTGTTCTTTGTGCCGATCTTACTGAATCAACGAGAGTTTCTGATTTTAAAAATAATTTTCCAGAAAGGTTTTTTGAAATGGGTCTTACTGAACAAAATATGGCCTTAGTAGCAGCAGGGATGGCTCTTTCCGGACTTATACCATTTATGTGTAGTTTTGCTGTCTTTTCGCCGATCGGTAATTTAACTCAGGTTAGAGTTTCTATTGCTTATAATCAAGCGAATGTTAAAATTGTTAGTTCTCATAGTGGAATATCAGTAGGAGAAGATGGTGCAACCCATCAAGCCATCGAGGATATTGCTATAATGAGAGCAATTCCCAATATGGTAGTTCTTACTCCTTGTGATTTTGAAGAAGCAAAAAAAATAACAATTGCCGCTGCTAAATATAATGGACCAGTTTATTTAAGATTTGAAAGACAAAAAACCCCCATTTTTACAAAAAAAGAAAGTACTTTCGAAATAGGTAAAGCTCAAATTTTAAAAGATGGGAAAGATGTGGCTATAATCGCTTGTGGGAGTTTGGTTTATGAAGCTCTTTTGGCAGCAAATGATCTTGAAAAAGAGGGAATTTATGCTATGATAATTAATAATCCTTCAATTAAACCATTAGATGAAAATAAAATTTTAGAAGTAGCTAAAAAGACAAGGTCAATTGTTACGGTAGAAGACCATCAAATAAAAGGAGGAATGGGAAGCGCTATTGCCCAGTTTATTTCTCAAAATTTTCCTGTTCCGATTGAATTTGTAGGAATTAATGATTGCTTTGGTGAAAGCGGAAATTTTGAAGAATTAAGAGCAAAATTTAATTTAGATTCACATTATATAAAAGAAAAAGTTAGACAAGTTTTAAAGAAAAAAGGTCGATTTAATAAAAGATAAAAAATATGGAAGAAGAAACAAAAGAAACTAAAAAAAATAAAAAATCCAAAACAGTTCCTTTATGGAAAAATATTGTAATGATTATTTTAATTGTTTTAATTGTGGGGTTAATTATTTATTTTTTAATTACAAGTAGAGCAACAAGTGGAGGTATATATAGATACGAAGGAAAAATTGATGAAGGAGGTAGAGCAGTTTTCAAAAAAGGGAGTGAGCCAACATTTTCAATTACCAAGCAGCAAGCACAAGAAGCATGTTTAAAAATTGGTGCTCGTTTAATTTCCATGGAAGATTGGGGACGTTTGTCTAATGAAGTATTAAAGGAAGGCACTTTTGTTAATGGAAATAATAATTTTGGGAGATCAAAGGAAGAAGGAAGTCAAGTATGTGAAGTAGTTAAAAAAGAAGGTGTGCCAGAGGGAATTTGTCTTACCGGTACAGGTCCATCATCTTGGTGCTACAAAGGAATATGTGATCTTAATGGAAATCTTGCAGAATGGGTAGATTTCCCAGATGTAGTTGATGGAATAGTCAAAATACAAGGAAAAGAATATACCTTAG
>JAQVET010000035.1 GCA_028697615.1 Minisyncoccota bacterium | reverse complement strand
TTTTGCTTTTGGCGTTGGTGCCGATGGTTTAAAATCTGGCTCGCCACTGCAAAAAGAAAGATTGGCTAAATCTAAAAGATTAATAAAGATAGAAAAAAAATACTATTTTTAATATAATAATTAGTTGGATAGGTGTATTTATTTTTAATACAATAGTATTTTAAATTTATAATATTATGACTTTTAATTATTTAGAAGATTTTAAAAGAAAAAATGGTTATGAGATTGAGGGTGTGTGGTATCCAAGGGTTACCGCTATTTGCGATATTATTCACAAACCCGGTCTTTTAAGATATTATGCTCAGCAACCAAATTTTGCTGCTGCCCAGGAGAGTTTAAACAAGGCAGCGGATTGGGGCAATTTGACACACTCTACAATTGAGGCATTGCTTAGCGGTGAAGAAATTGAGATAGATCCATTAATTAAACCATCGATTCGTGCTTTTGACCAATGGCGTTCATTCCATAAGATTAAGCCGTTTGGTTTTGAAAAAAAAGTTATTAGTAATAAATATTTTTATGTTGGAACAGTAGATGCTCTTGTTGAAATCGATGGGAAAGTTGGTATTTTAGATTTAAAAACTAGTAGTGGTATTTGGGATGAATATTCTCTGCAAACAGTTGCTTATTTTCAAGCTCTTAATGAAAAAGATAAAATTAAAGCAGAAAGCCGTTGGATTTTAAGGATTGATCAATATCAAGAATGTCTTATATGCGGCGCTAAAAAAAGAGAAAAAGAAGGGAAAGAAAGAATTAATGGCGGGGGTAAAAATTTTTTTTCACATTCTCATCAGTGGGGACCAATTAAAGGAGAGTATGAATTTAAAGAATTTGATAATCACAAACAAGATTTAAAAGCATTTCTTGCTGCAAAAAAACTTTGGGAATGGGTCAATAGGAATAATCTCTCCAAAATAGATAATTATTTGGGTAATAAAAAACAAAATATTTTATTTTAAAAACTTTTTAAAATAACCTTAAAGGTTTATCAAATAATTAAAATAAACTACTTTAAAATAATTAAATTAATAAACCCTATTAGTAAAAGTAAAAAATATTATTATTTGAAAAAAGAGAAAAATTAGGGTATATTATATTAATTGTTTTTTTAAAAAATGAAAAAAGATACAAAAAATATTTTTACTAAAAAAGAAATTTATTTTGGCACTATTTTAATTATTTTAGGGGTATTTATTTTTTCCTTACTTATTTTTCAATTTTCAAAACAAAGAATAGAATTGACAACACAACCAGAAAACGCTGTGCCACCTCCTCCATTATCAGAGAGTGAAGAATGGCAAAAAGAAAATCCAGATATTAAAATCGGGATTCTTGATTTAAGTGGCGAGAAACCAAAATTAATAGTGGGGGAAGAAGAGTATTTTTTATATCCAGATTATAAATTATATTACAAGGAGCACGGATTTTCTGATAAAGACAGGGTAAAAATTCAGGGTAGGGTTGCATCGCCTCTTGAAGGAGGTAGATTTGTTATTGGAAGCATTAAACTTTCTTCAGAATAATTTTAAATTTAATATGAATCTTGCAATTGATTTTGGAAGTCAATATTTAAAATTTGCTTTTTTTGATAAAAAAAATAGCAAGATTAAAATTTTATATTCAGAATCAATTTTTTATAATTTTAAAGATGTAGATTTTTTAGAAAAGTTTTTAGAAGACTTAATTTTTAAAACAAAAACTAAATTAAATAAAATTATTTTTGGTTTTTCAGGTTTGCCTGCATTCGTTGTTTTTAAGAAAAAAGAGATAAAACGTCCCAAGCCACTAAAAAGAATTTCAAAAAGCGAGGTTTCAAGAATAATTAAAGATATTCAGAAAGAATCTTTTTTGGAAGTTCAAAAAAAATCAAAACAAGATTTAACTATTGTCCAAGCAAAAATTAAAAGAATTTTACTTCAAGGATTGGAGGTAGATGATCCAATAGAGAGGGTTGGCAAGCAAATACAATTTGAGATTTTTAATCTATATTTACCAATAGCAATTTATAAAGTTCTTTCTAAATTTACAAAGGAATACAAAGTAGATTTTAAGTATATCCCAGAGATAATTCTTGAGAAATTATTTAAAGATAATGAAAAAAAATTAATTATAGATGTTGGCGGGCTTATAACTGAGATGTTTTTTTCTGATGGGGAGAAATTAAATAGTTTTTTAACAATACCATTTGGCGGAGAATCATTAAATCAAGATTTAAAGAAGCAAATTGGTTTTCCTGATTCTGAAACTCAAAGGATAAGAGAGATGATTTTCACTAAGTATAAAAAGGGATTTTTTTCTTCTAATATTGAAAGAATTATAGGGAGTTGTGTATCTAATTTTAGTAAGAAATTTAATAATTTAATTTTAGAAACATTAGAAAAAAATAAAAATAATATTATTTTGCCTTCAAAAATTTATTTTACAGGCGGTGGAAGTAAATTTTTAAATAAAGATTTTTTAAATAAAAGTTTTAAAAAATTCTTTACTAAAAATATTCCTACATTTAAACTTGCCCCAATTTACTTTAAAAATTTTTCAAATATACAAGAATTAGACGATATTCAAATAACCAATCTATTGACTCTTTGTCTTTAAAATAATATATTAAATAAAGTAATTTATTAATTATAAGCCGCGATAAATAAATTTCAAATTTTAATTAATATATGATTAAAACATATACTCTCTATATCGATCCTCAAGATGATTTTGAAATTGTTAAAGAAAAATTAGCGCCGTATAAAGGTAATAAAGTTACATTGGTTTTTCCAGAAGAGAATAAATATTTTAAAGATGAAAAAAATTTTCTTTTAATTTTGAAACTTTCAAAAAAATTTCAGATAGAACTTTCAGTTTTTAGTACTGACATAATTTATCAAAATTTAGCTGCTAAGTTTGGAATAGAATTAGATGATACTCTTTTTGAGGAAGATAGAGCGCAGGTTCAAAAAACACGACCAGTTGTTGGCGATATTATAAGTTCAACAAGACCAGAAAAAAAGGTAGTGATTTTAAGAGATGGGATTTTATCCCCAACTCCAGAGAAAGAAAAAAAAGAAATAGGAGCGCAAAAATCTCAAAAAGAAGCAGAAATTTCTACCCATGAAACTCCTTCTACAAAAAGAAATTGGGGCGATATTATATTTTTTATTTGTTTTGGTTTACTTTTAATTTTTGGGATTTTATATGTTATTTTTTGGCTTCCAAGAGTTCAAATTAAAGTTTATCCTCAAGTAGAAGAAGTTAATTTTGATTTAGCCATAACTGCTAAAAAAGATGGAGTTTTAAATATTGAAGAAAGGGTTGTTGGTGCTAAAATCTTAGAAGAAGAAAAACAGATACAAAAGGAATATTCTTCTACAGGTGAGGAATATCGTGAAACAAAAGCCAAAGGAACAATTACTTTATTTAATGAAGATTCTGCATCGCATCAATTTGTACCCAATACTCGTTTTCAGACACAAGATGGTAAGATTTTTAGAGCACAAAATTGGATTAATATTCCTGCTGGCTCACCCTCAAAACCAGCAACAGTACTTGTTGAGGTTGTAGCTGATCAAAGTGGAGAAGAATATAATATTGACCCCACTACATTTACTCTACCTGGTCTTCAATCATATCCAACACTTTTTAAAAAAATTTATGCTAAGTCAGAGAAACCATTTGATGGTGGTGCAAAAGGGAATGTAAAAGTAATAACACAAGATGATATTTCTCATGCAAACGAAGATATTCAAAAAGAAATTGAAAGTTTAAAAAAAGAGTTGGAAGACTCCATTGTAAAGCAAATTCCGGATAATTTCGAATTTTTAAAAGAAGCAATAGTTTTTAACGTAGGTGATGTTCAATTTAGTCAACCGGCTGGTAGTATCGCTCCGTCTTTTAAGGCTAATATTTCAGTAAAGGCTAGTTTAATTTTACCCAATACTAAAGAAGTTACAAAAATTATTTCTGATTTTATTTCCGCGCAACTTATATTAAAAGATGTTAAAGAGGTAGCTTCTTCTTTGGAAATTAAAGGAAATGTTTTAGAAAATAATATTAAAGAGGGAGTAATGCTTTTTCAAATTGAAGGGAAAGAAAAAGTAGGTTTGATTTTCGATAAAGAAAAATTTATTAATGATATTAAAGGAATGACTCAAGATGAATTCAACGAATATATTAATCTTGAGGAAAATCAAATACTTATTAAAGCAGTTAGTATTAATTACTTTCCATTTTGGCAAAATTCAATTCCCAAATTTCCTCAAAGGATTTTTGTAGATGTCTCTTACGAAGATTTCCAGCCAAATAAATAATTTAAAATTAATGATTAATTCTTATCAATTTGGTCAAATTGAAATTGATGGTAAAAAGTATTTTAAAGATTTAATTCTACTATATGATGGAAGAATTTTACCTTGGCAGAGAAAAGAAAGTCATTTTTTAATAGAGGATGATTTAAAAGATTTATTTTTAGAGGATATAGAAGTTTTAATAATTGGCAGTGGTGATTATGGGGTGATGCACGTTTCTGAAGATTCAATTTCTAATTTTAAAAAAAGGGGAATCAAAGTTTTTGTTTTAAAAACCGAAAAAGCAACACAAAAATTTAATAAGTTTTTAGAACAAAAAAAGAAAGTAGCAGGTGCTTTTCATCTTACCTGTTAGTTTATTTTATTAGAACTAAATTTATGTCTATGGGTTTTGGAAAGAAATCGGAAGAATATTTAAAAAAAGTTAGAAGAGAAGAAGAAGAAGAAATCGCTAAAAGGGTTGCCAGGGAAAATAATTTACCCTGGATTAATTTAATTAAAACACGCGTTGAAAGAGATGCTCTTGCTCTTCTTCCAGAAAAAGAAGCACAGGAGGCGATGGTTGCTCCTTTTCAATTAATTGATACAACGCTTCTTTTTGCTACGCCGCATCCTCAAAATCCCAAAGTGTGGGAAATTTTAAACCGTTTTAAAGAAAAAGATTATAAGGTTCGTCTTTTTGTTTGTTCTCCAACAAGTTTTAGCAGATTAATTAAAGAATATTCTTTTATTCCATTGTATGTTATTTCTGGAGAAGGAGAACTTAGAGTTTCTTATCAAAAAATTAAAGAACTTCACACAACTGTTAAAAATATAGAAGACTTGGGTAGAATTATAACATCTTATTCAAAGGAAATGATTTCTCAAATTATTGAAACAATTATTGCTGGAGCTCTTTTTTTTGATGCTTCTGATATACATCTTGAACCTAAAGAAGAATTTGTAAGATTAAGATATAGATTTGATGGTATTTTATATGATATATGTTCATTGAAAAAAGATATCTATCAATTTATAGCTGCAAGATTTGAATTAGTCGCCGGGCTCAAATTAAATAGGCCCCACGAAGCTCAGGATGGAAGATTTACAATAAAAATAGAAGAAGAAGATCAAAAAACAGAAAGAGAAATAGAAGTGAGGGTTTCCACTGTTCCAAGTCTTTATGGCGAAAGTATAGTAATGAGGATTTTAGATCCCAGGATGCTTCTTTCTATTGAAAAACTTGGTCTTCATCCTTGGCTTTTTGAGATCATTACTCGTGAAATTAAAAAACCAAACGGCATGCTTCTTGTTACTGGTCCTACTGGTTCTGGTAAGACGACCACACTTTACGCTTGTCTTCAATATATTAATAGTCCTGAAGTGAAAATTATTACTATTGAAGATCCTATTGAATATCATATTCAAGGATTATCCCAAACTCAAGTTGAACCAGAGAAAGGTTATGATTTTGCTTTAGGATTAAGAGCTGCACTTCGTCAAGATCCTGATGTAGTATTAGTGGGAGAAATTCGTGATAGAGAGACAGCAGAAACAGCAGTCCAGGCAGCTCTGACCGGTCATTTAGTTTTTTCAACATTGCATACAAATGATGCAGCTGGCGCTATTCCAAGGTTAATTGGTATGGGTATTGATACAGATGTTTTAGGACCAGCACTTAATTTAATAATCGCTCAACGTCTTTTAAGAAAGGTATGTTCAAATTGTGTTTCATTTGAAAGGCCTTCGGATGAATTATTATTTAAAATTCAAAAAAAATTGGAAATTTTACCTCAAAATATTAGACCAGACCTTTCAAATTTTAAATTACCAAAAGTCAATAAATGTGATAAATGTCGGCAAACAGGTTATAAAGGTAGGCTTGGTGTGTATGAAATGTTCCAAGTAAATAAAGAAGTAGAAGAAGCCATTTTAACCTCTCCTAGTATTGAAGAGATGAGAGAAATAGGGATAAAAGCTGGAATGATTCCATTGGAAATTGATGGACTTTTAAGGGTAATTGAAGGAATGACAACTTTAGATGAGCTGGAAAGAGTTGTAGGAAAAGTGGTTTAAGTCATGCAAATTACAAATTTAATACGAATATACAAATAAAAGACTTACGCCTTACAGCTTTACTATAATGAATCAATTAAAAGATTAAAGAATTGATCAATTAAAATACTAAATGATTAACGGATTGAAAATTATAAATTAATTTTTATTAATATGAAGAATTTTAAAATTATTATTCTTTTTTTATTTTTACTAACTCCTATTTTTGTTTTTGCTCAAGAAGTAAAAAACGGCGATATAATTATTAATGAAGTGATGTGGGGAGGGAGTGAGTGGATTGAACTTTACAATACAACAGATAGAGAAATCCAAATTGACAATTGGAGTATTGATAACGCTAAAAGTGGACGAAAACCGCTTATAAACATCTCTGGCAAAATTCCAGCAGATGGATATTTTTTAATTTGTAATAATGAATATGTTAATAAGATAAAGTGTGATTTTCCAAATTCCGATCTTTCTTTAATAGACTTGCCAGATAGCAATGGCGATTTAATTTTAAAAGATAAAAATGGAATAGTAATTGATACAGCAGTTGGTGATAAATGGCCTAAGGGTAAAAAAACTGGTAGTGGCGAAAATACAAAATACTATTCAATGGAAAGAATAAATCCAAATGTTTCTGGTAGTGAAAAATGTAATTGGGATACAGCCAAAGAAGAAAATAGCTTTTCGATT
>JAQVET010000034.1 GCA_028697615.1 Minisyncoccota bacterium | reverse complement strand
AGACGCTTCGCTAATGTCCTCGGTTCACTTCGTGAACCTGTGGTAACAAATTTATCGCTCGCTTTGCTCGTTACGATAATAAATCGAACAGTTTGAATGGTTTGAATAGATATGCTAATATATATAATTATAATTTTTTATGTCTTTAGCTAATAAAATAACTTTATCTCGAGTAATTTTTGGACCACTCTTTCTTTGGTGTATAATCTCTAATATAAAATGGGGTGCGTTTTTAATTCTATTTTTAAATCTTTTTATTGATGTACTTGATGGTTATTTAGCAAGACAAATGAAAGAAGTAACGTTTTTGGGAGAAGCAATTGATCCATTGGTTGATCTTTTATTTTTTTCTTTCTGTGCAATTTCTTTTAATTTAATTAATATAACTGAAGTTAATTATTTTTTAATTTTTATCTTTTTTATTGGTTTGAGTTTTATGTTTCCGATCTTAACAAAGAAAGAAGTTAAAATTTTTCATACTAAAACTAAATATTTTCATACACCACTACTTTATATTTTAGTTGCGGTTTTAATTTTTGGCTTACAAGAGAGTGGTGGTATATTGATTTTGTTTTGGATAACTTTAGTTATATTAATTTTGAGTTCATTTAATGTTTTTTGGAGAAGTTTAAAATATTCATTTTTAAAAGATAAATAAATTTAATTTATGTCTTTTTATTTTTTATTAGAGGCAATTTATTTTATGCTCCCTGCTTATTTTTCGAATATGGGCGCATCTCTATCACGTAAAATAAAATTTCTTGATTTTTTAAACAAGCCTATTGATTTTAATAAAAAAACAAAGCATAATATTCCTATTTTTGGCAGTCATAAAACCTGGCGTGGATTAGTTGCGGGAATATTAAGCGGAGTTTTCATTGCCTATTGTCAAAAATTACTTTACCGTGTTGATTTTTTCAAATATATTAGTTTGATAGATTATAATAAAGTAAATATATTTGTTTTGGGAATATTATTTTCTTTAGGTGCAATAACAGGGGACTTGATTTTTGCTTTTTTTAAAAGAAGACAAAATATTAAACCAGGTATGCCATGGATTCCATTTGATCAAATAAATCTTGTGGTGGGAACATTTATTTTTGTAGCACCATTTGTTCAAATAGAAATTTATTATTGGGGGATAATTTTAGGACTTACATTTTTTTTGCATATTTTAGGAAATAATTTAGCTTATTTACTTGGTTTACAAAAAAATAGATTGTAAAAATAGAGAGTTTAAATTTTTAAAATAATTAATATTGTAAAATTTTAAATAAAATTCTATTGGTTAAATTTAAAATATTATGAAAGGTTTTTTTGCAAATTTTTTGGTAATTTTGGGTGCTGTACTGATAGGTTTTGGTATCGGACTCGTAATTGGTCAGGCAAGTGATTGGCAAGAGTCATATTATTGGTTAGCGTTGGTTTTATCTTTGATTTTTGGTGGTTTTTTAACAGGTATAGGTTTAAAAAGTGACGGCAGGGAAAAACAAAATCAAACAAAGGAATCTGAAAATATACAATAGCATCAAAAATCGAACCAGAATAATATAGATAAGATAGATTTTTATTTTGTTAATTTTATTATTTGATCTATTGTCAATAAATAGAATAGTTTTGATTTTTAATGCTTTAAGTTATAGATTTTATTCATAAAATTATGAATCTTCAAAAGAAAAAAATTTTTTCTTTTTTTAATTATGAATCTCGTAATTTTTCTCGTGCAGCTTTGGTTTTAGTTGTTTCAACTATTTTAGCTAAGATATTAGCTCTAATTAGAGATAGAATTTTAGCAGGATTGTATGGGGCATCAAGAAATCTTGATATTTACTATACTGCCTTTAGAATACCAGATTTTTTAACAAATATTTTAATTTTGGGAGCAATTTCGGCAGCTTTAATTCCTGTTTTTGCTGATCTTTGGCAAAAAGATAAAAAGAAAGCATGGCAACTTTGCAATAATCTACTGTGTATATTTTTATTTATACTTTTAATTTTAGTAATTTTCGCCTTTATTTTTGCTCCACAGATTATAAAAATAATTGCTCCAGGTTTTAATGAACACGACTTAAATTTAACTGTTGGCTTAACACGTATTATGTTTTTAAGCCCAATTTTTTTAGTTGTTTCTAGTGTTTTTAGCTCTGTGCTTCAATATTTTTCCCGTTTTTTAGTATATTCTTTGGCTCCTGTTTTATATAATCTTGGTATTATTATTGGAGCAGTATTTTTTACTAAATTATGGGGACTTTACGGACTTGCTGTTGGTGTTGTTTTGGGGGCGTTGATGCATCTTTTAATTCAAATACCTACTGCTTATCTTTGTGGTTGGAGACCTCAATTTATTTTTAATTTAAAAGACAAGGCAACAAGGACAGTAATTAAATTAACCATTCCTCGTACTATTGGTTTTTCGGCTCAGCAAATAAATTTAATTGTGATAACCGCTATCGCTTCTACATTTCCTTCTGGTTCAATTGCCATTTTTAATTTAGCAAACAACCTTCAGGCAATACCTGTTAGTTTATTTGGAATAAGCTTTGCTACAGCCGTTTTTCCAGATCTTTCGCGTCATGTTTCCCTAAGAAATAAAGAAAAATTTATTTCTTCTCTAAAGTCCTCTTTTTCTCAAATTCTTTTTCTTGTGTTTCCTATATCTTTACTTTTTTTTGTTTTTCGTGCACAGATTGTAAGGCTTATTCTTGGTAGTGGTGTTTTTGGATGGGTAGATACAAGATTAACAGCAGCCGTACTTGGCATTTTTAGTTTTTCAATTTTTGCTCAAAGTTTAGTACCCCTTTTTTCAAGAGCATTTCATTCTTTAAAAGATACAAAAACGCCGATGATTATAAGTATTTTAACTGTCATTTTTAATATTATTCTTTTATTTTTATTTTCATGGCTTTTTCAATTCGATTGGTTTGGTAATTTTTTTATAGATTTTCTAAAACTTAAAGGTATTAACAATGTTTCTGTTTTATCAATTCCTTTAGCATTTTTGGTTTCGTCTGTTTTTAATTTAATTTTACTCGAGTTTGCTCTTGAAAAAAAGATTCCAAATAAATGGCCTCAAGAAATTGCTAAAAGTTTTTGGCGTATATTTTTAGTAAGTATTTTTTGCAGTCTTATTGGTTATTTTGCCCTTAATTTATTTGGTTTAATTTTAAATACACGAACATTTTTAGGTCTTTTTATTCAGACCGCTCTTGCTGGATTTGTGGCTATTTTATTTTATTTAGGAATTGCTTATTTTTTAAATTTTCCTGAATTTAAAGAGATTAAAAAAGGTATTTTTATTAATTAAAATTATAAAAAAATATGCAAGCAGTAATATTAGCAGCAGGCGAAGGGACAAGATTAAGACCACTTACGGTTAATCGTCCCAAACCATTAATAGAATTTGCTGGGACAACCTCTTTGGAATATAATCTTTCTCAATTAAGAGGATTGGTCAGCGAAGTAATTATTATTATCGGTTATAAAGGAGAAATGATTAAGGAGAAAATAGGTGATAATTATAAGGGTTTAAAGATCAAATATGTTTGGCAAGAAAAACAACTTGGTACAGGAGATGCTATTAAAAAAGCTGCTCCACTTATTAAAAAAGAATTTTTAGTTTTAAATGGGGATGATATCTACGATGGAGTTGATTTTAAAAGATGTTCTAAAAAACTCCCTTGTATTCTTATTAAAGAGGCTCAAGACCCTTCAAATTTAGGACAAGTTATTTTAAAAGGAAATGTTGTTAAAGATATTATTGAGAAGCCTCCAAAAATAATTTCTCATTTTGGTTATATTGGGGTGGCGTTATTTGATAAATCTATTTTTAATTATCAAATAAAAATGTCGGAAAGGGGAGAATACGAAATTACTGATTATATTAAAGAGATAGCTAAAAATCAGCAATTATATTGGGTTAAAACTAAAAATTGGTATCCCATTACCGCACCATGGGATATTATTAAAGTAAACGATCTTTTTCTTGAGAAAAAAAGATCTAAAAATGAAGGCAATATTGAGAAAAATGTTGTTTTAAAAGGGAATGTTGTTTTAGAAAAAAATGTTCGTGTATTAAGTGGTAGTTATATTGAAGGTTCTATTTTAATTCGTGAAGGTTCTACTATTGGACCTAATTCATATATTAGAGGTTCAACAACAATTGGTAAAAATTGTAGAATCGGCGCTGCGGTGGAAATTAAAAATAGTGTTATTGGAAACAATACGCATATTAGTCATCTCGCATATGTTGGAGATTCAGTTATCGGAGATAATGTTAATATTGCTGCTGGTTTTATTGCGGCTAATTTAAGACACGATGGTAATTCTGTAAAATCAATGGTAAAAAATGTTTTAGTGGATACAAAATTAAGAAAATTCGGATGTGTTATTGGAGATAATGTAAAAACTGGAATTGGCACATTGGTTTATCCTGGGAGAAAAATCTGGCCTGATAAATTTACCATACCCGGAGAAATTATAAAAGAAGACAAAATGTAATAGTAATTTATTACTCTATTAGATCTGGTAGAAGACTTAATCCCGTCATTTCCTTTGGTTTCGGGATTTGCATTATTTCACACATTGTTGGAGCAATATCAGCTAAACTTCCGCCAGTATTTTCTCTTTGATTTAATGGAGTTTTATTTTTACCCCTTCCTTGAAATTCTTTTTTTATTAAATAAAATGGTACAGGATTTATTGTGTGACCAGGAGTTGCTCGGCCAGTTACTGTATCAAACATTTGTTCAACATTTCCATGGTCAGCAGTAATAATAATGGTATATCTATTAATAAGCTCTTTTACTATTTCTCCGATACAATTATCTATAATTTTGCATGTTTTTTTTGCTGCTTCAAAATTTCCTGAATGACCAATAATATCTGGATTTGCAAAATTTACCAAGATAAATTGATAGACATCTTTTTTTGCCATTTCGATTAAAGTATCTTTAATTTCAAATGCTCCCATTTCAGGTTTTACTTCATAGTGTTTTCCCCATGTAGATGGAGGTACAACTATCCTGTCTTCGCCTTCAAGCGGTGTTTGTTTCAGGGCATTAAAAAAACTTGTTACATGAGCGAATTTTTCTGTTTCAGCCAAGCGAAGCTGATTGTATCCTAAATTTGAAATTATTTCACCAAAACTATTTTTAACTTTGTCTTTTTCAAAAGCAAATTTAAAATTTGGTTTATCGATATATTTTGTCATTCCTACAAAAAAAAGATTTGGTATTTTTTCTCTTTCGAATTCTGTAAAATTGTCATCTATAAAGGCTCTTGTTAATTCTCTTTCACTATCTTCTCTAAAATCAAAGAAAATAACGCTATCATTTTCTTCAATTAGTCCAATTTCATTATTTTGTTCATCTATTAAAACAGCTGGTGGTATTCGACTATCGTATATTTCTTTTTTATAATTATTTTCAAGATATTCAATAGGATCTTTAATTTTTTCTCCTTCTCCTTTTGTCAAAAGATTATATCCCTTTTTAATTCTATTCCATCTGTTTCCACGATCAAGACCAAATATTCTTCCTGCGATAGTAGATATTTGTCCCCATTTATTTTCTTTCATCTTTTTAAGCAGATCTTGAAGTGTTTTTTTCCCTTCCATTTGTCCAGAATCCTTTCCATCTGTAAATACATGCAGAAAAACTTTATCTTGATTTAAGCCATTATCTTTGCACATTTTGAAAAGGGCTTCCAAATGTTCAAGATAACTATGAATACTTGCCGGTCCAACAAGTCCTACAAGATGCATTTTTGAATTTTTATTTTTTACATTATCGATTGCTTCAAGAAGAGTTTTATTTTTAAAAAAAGAACCATCTCGAATTGCATTAAGAATTTTAACTAAATAATGATAAATTATTCTGCCAGCGCCCATAGTTAAATGGCCAACTTCACTATTACCTTCCTCCCACCAGGGAAGTCCCACAGCAATTCCAGAAGCAGCAAGTGTTGTTGCAGGAAAATTATTTTCTATTCTATTTATTTCTAAAAGATTTATCTGCGACATTGGATTACCAGGGCCAGGAGGAGCAACACCCCACCCATCAAGAACAATTAAAATAATTTTTTCCATAATTTTTTATTTAAAATAAAATATTTTTAAGAATTATATCATTTTTAAAAAAAATAATCCAATTAAGATAAATTTAAATATTATTGCAAATATCTTAATATTTTAGTATTATATAAGATTAAATAATAAATGATGCCAAAAATTTTATAAGCTTTGAAATTAGCAAATTTAATTTTTTAAATAAAATGGCTTCGAAAGTTTTAAAATACGAAGAATTAGTTGCAAGACATAGATATATTATTTCCAAACGCTTACAAAATAAAATAAAAAAATGTCGCATTTTTATTTTAGGATGTGGACTTGGAGCACAAATCGGAGTATTAGCTGTAAGAACGGGTTTTAAAAATTTTATTTTAATCGATGGTGATGAAGTTAAGGCTCATAATTTAAATCGTCAGGCATTCAGATATAAACATATTGGCGAGAATAAAGCGCAGGTGCTGGCAGAAATGATAAAAGAAATAAATCCAAAAACAAACGTTGAATATTACCCAATTTTTTTGAAGGATAAAAAAATGGCAAAAGAGTTAATTGATAAATCAGATGTTATTGTGAATATGGCTGATCCAGGAGAAATTATGTATTTTGTTAATGATTATTCTCAAGATACAGGAAAACCAGTTTTTTTTCCTTTAAATATTATGTGGGGTGGTTGTGTTTTGGTTTTTACACCAGATTCTCCCCGATTAAAAGATATTATAGGTAAAAAAATTTATCGTGATAATAGGTTTTATTTAGAGCTTCTCACAAATACATTTTCTACTTTTCCCAAAAATATATTAAAATTTTATAAAAAGATGGGTGAAAAAGCTCTTTTTGAATTATCAGGTCCTCAACTGGGGACTACTACTTATCTTACTTCATCAATAGTTGTTGATGGAATAATAAAGTGGCTTTCTGGTCAACCACTTAAAAAAGCCCCTCAACCTATATTTTTAGATTTGTGGGAAGAGGTATAAAACAATAAAAAATCTATGTCCAAAATTACTGATATAATGCAAAATTTAATAATGTCAAATCCAAAAAGAGCA
>JAQVET010000033.1 GCA_028697615.1 Minisyncoccota bacterium | reverse complement strand
AATAATTAAGGAGAAGTTTATACTTCTTCCTTTTTAAATAGAAATAGAAAATATTGAAAAAAAATCATTTTTTAGTTAAAGTATATAATTTAAAATTATGACAAAAGATCAGATTAAAAATTATTTTTTTTCTCTTAAGAATTATGTGATTTTTACTACATTGATTTTTGTTTTTTCAATAATTTTTGGCTATTTTCTTTTTAATACTGTCTCAAATTATCTTCCAAAAGAAGAATCAGATAAGTTTATCGAAGAAATTGAGGGGCAAATTAAATCTTTAGTAGAGCCATTTCTCGTTTTGGAGAATTTTTCAAGGCCTTTGCAAGTGTTTTTAATTTGGCTAAAGAATATCCAATCTTTGGGTATAATTACTATTTTTAGTTTTATTTTTGGAATTTCTTCTTTTTATGGTATTTTAATTAACGGCATATTATTGGGTTTTTTAAGTTTTATTTTTTTAATTTTTTTAAAAAAGCCATTTTCGGATTTTCTTTTATTAATTTTACCGCATGGGATTATCGAAATTCCAGTGATGATTTTATCAGCAGCAATTGGAATTAAAATTGGTAAAATATCTATTGATAAAATTATTAATTATTTTCAATCTCTTTTTGGAAATCATAAATCTTTTGAAATTAATAAAAAAAGTGTTAAAATGGAATTAAATTTGGGATGCGAATTTTTTCTTCAAGTTTTAGTGCCACTGCTTTTTTTAGCGGCCATTTTGGAAATCTATGTAACTGGTCAACTTGCGCTTTATTAAACAATACTTTAGAATAATAAAAAGAAAAATTTTTAAAAAATTTAAAAATATGGAAGACCAATATAATTTTAAAAAACACGAAAGAGAAATCCAAAATTTCTGGGAAGAAAATAATATATTTAAAACAAAAGATTTATCAAAAAAACCAAAAAATTATGTTTTAGATATGTTCCCTTATCCTTCGGGAAGTGGGCTTCATGTTGGTCACATTAGAGGTTATATTGCCACTGATGTTTTTTCAAGAATGAAATTAATGCAGGGGTATAATGTCCTGCATCCAATGGGGTGGGATGCCTTTGGTCTTCCTGCTGAAAATTATGCTATAAAAAATAAAATTCATCCGGAAATTGCTGTTAGAGAAAATATTAAAAATTTTAAAAAACAAATTAATAAAATTGGTCTTAATTACGATTGGTCGCGAGAAATTAACACAACCGATCCTGATTATTATAAATGGACACAATGGATATTTTTAAAGATGTTTGAGTCAGGATTGGCATTTGAATCGTTTGAACCAATAAATTGGTGTCCTTCCTGTAAAACCGGTCTTGCTAATGAGGATCTGGAGGGATCAAAATGTGAAAGGTGCGGAAGCATTGTTGAAAAAAAATCTCTAAGACAGTGGGTTTTAAAGATTACAAAATACGCCGAGAGACTTCTTTCTGATTTAAAATATCTTGATTGGGAAGATTTTATAATAGAGCAGCAAAAAAATTGGATAGGAAAAAGCGAGGGGGCAAAAATTAAATTTCAAATCAAAGATTCGCCTCTTTATATCGAGGTTTTTACTACAAGAATAGATACAATTTTTGGATGCACTTATCTTGTATTGGCACCTGAACATCAAATTATCGAAAAGTGTAGGTCAGAAATTGAAAATTTTGAAGAAGTTGAAAAATATGTTCGAATTTCGCAGCAAAAAACTGATCTTGAAAGGATTGCCAAAGTAAAAGAAAAAACTGGTGTTGAACTCAAGGGTTTGAAAGCAATTAATCCTTTTAATAAAGAAGAGATTCCTATTTTTATTGCTGATTATGTTTTAAAAACATATGCTACAGGTGCAATTATGGCAGTGCCGGCTCATGATCAAAGAGATCTGGATTTCGCAAAAAAATATAATTTACCCATAAAAGAGGTTGTAATAAAACCTGGAAATAAAAAGAGCAATATTACATTAAATGCATTTGAAGAAGATGGAATTTTAATAAATTCAGGACAATTTACCGGTCTTACTTCCAAGAAGGCAAGAGAATTAATGACAAAATGGCTTAAAGAAAAAAAATGTGGCAAAAAAGCCGTTTATTATAAAATGCGTGATTGGGTTTTTTCGCGGCAGCGATATTGGGGTGAGCCAATACCTTTGGTATTTTGTGAAAATTGCAAAAAAAGAATCGAAGAAAAAAAATATAAGAAAGGAGAATTTACAAAAGGTGAGCTTTTAAATCCTGGTTGGATACAAATTCCTGAAAAAGATTTACCATTAAAACTTCCTAATGTTAAATATTATGAACCTACAGGTACTGGAGAATCACCACTTGCCAATATTAAAAATTGGGTTTTTACTAAATGTCCTAAATGTAATGGAAAAGCAAGAAGAGAAACAAATACAATGCCCCAATGGGCAGGGTCTTGTTGGTATTTTTTAAGATATATTGACCCTAAAAATAAAAAAAATTTCGTTTCTAAAAATAAAGAAAAATATTGGATGCCAGTTGATCTTTATGTTGGAGGAGCGGAACATGCAACGCGTCATTTAATTTATGCAAGGTTTTGGCATAAATTTTTATATGATATTGGGGTTGTTTCTACAAAAGAGCCATTTAAAAAATTAATTCATGTAGGAATTATTTTGGCTCATGACGGAAAAAAGATGTCTAAACGTTGGGGAAATGTTATCAACCCTAATGATATTATTGAAAGATATGGCGCTGATGCATTAAGATTATATGAAATGTTTATTGGGCCATTTACAGAATCAATAAGTTGGGATCCAAAGGGAATTATTGGAGTAAAAAGATTTTTAGATAAAGTATGGAAATTAAAAGAAATGGTGATAAAAGACGCAAATAAAAACAGTAAAAACAAAAACAGCAAAAAATCGCAGGAGGATTTTAAAAAATTGCTTCATAAAATAATAAAAAAAGTTAGCGAGGATATCGAAAATTTTAAATTTAATACTGCTATTTCCCAATTAATGGTTCTAGCAAATGAAATGGAAAAATTAGAAAATATCACAGAAGATGAATTCTGTATTTTTTTGAAATTACTTTCTCCATTTGCTCCTCATATGTGTGAAAAGATATGGCTAGATTTTGGAAATAAAAAATCAATTCATCTTGAAAAATGGCCTCAGTACAATTCAAAATTAATACAAGAAGATGTATTTAATTTAGTAATTCAAATTAATGGGAAAGTGAGAGATATTATTGAGATGCAAAAATCCAAAAATCAAAAAGAAATAGAAAAAATAGTTTTTAAAAGAGAAAAAGTTAAAAAATGGATAAAAGGTCAAAAAGTTAAAAAAATTATATATATTAAAAATAGATTAATAAATATTATAATTTAAAATTATTTATGATTTTATCAGATAAAGACATCAAAAAATTTATAAAAGAAGGAAAGATTAAAATAATTCCAAATCCTGATTTCAAAGAGCAACTGGGACCTTGCTCTTTAGATCTACATTTGGGTAATAATTTTAAAACATTTAAACCTTCTCAATACCCGTATTTAGATCTTAAAAGAGATATTAATTTTGAAAGTTTAATGGAAAATGTGAAAATAGAAGATGGTGCCCCTTTTATTATGCAACCAAAAGAGTTTGTTTTAGCGATAACAAAAGAAGAATTTACACTACCCAATGATATAATGGCTCGGCTTGATGGTAGAAGTTCATTGGGAAGACTGGGAATTGTTGTTCATTCAACAGCAGCAAGATTTGATCCAGGTTGGCAAGGAAAAGGAGTAATGGAATTGGGAAATTTGGGGACGATGCCAGTAATTTTATATTCTGGTATGAGGATTTGTGCTTTAACATTTGAAACATTATCTAGTCCTTGCGAAACGCCGTATCTTAAAAAGAAAGGGCAAAAATACGGAAAACAAAGAGTACCACAGGCAAGCAGGGTAAATCAAGAATTTAAAAGATAAAAAAACAAATAATAATTTTATGGAAGAAGTAGATCTTAAAAATTGGCCTCCAGTTGATGGTAGATATGAAGTTGGAAATAAAACAATGCCAGTGGCTATTTGTACAAATGCTAGCATTGGTGAAATTAAGGTGGATTTAAACAAGGTAGCTATTATTGGTAAGTGTGTTACAGAAAATATCGGAATCGAAAAGATTATTCAAAATGTAGTTTCCAACCCTTATATTAGATATTTAATTCTTTGTGGAAGGGAATCAAAGGGTCATTTTGTTTCTCAGGCAATAGAGATGCTTATACAAAATGGAATTGATAATGATAAAAGAATTATTGGTGCCAAAGGAAATATGCCATTTTTAAGAGGAATAGAAAATATTTTAATAGAAAGATTTCGAAAACAAATAATTCCTATAGATTTAATGCCAGAAACAGATTCTCAAAAAATAATGAACTTAGTTAATGATTGTTTAAATAAAAAAAATGCAAGACCTCTTAAAGAAGCAATAAAAATTAAAGAAATAAAAGAAATTGAAGCTAAGGCTTGTCCAAAGTGGATACCTGATCCAAAGGGTTTTTTTGTAATTTCTGTTGATAAAAACAAAAAAAAGATATTAGTTGAGCATTTTGATAAAAATAATAAATTAAATGAGAAGATAGTTGGTGACTGCGCAGAAGAAATTTCAAAAACAATTGCAAATCTTGATTTAATTGGAGATTTTAAACAGACAAAAGAACATTCGATGTATCTGGGTAGAGAATTACAAAAAGCCGAAATTGCTTTAAAAAATAATTTAGATTTTGAGCAAGATAAAGATTTAATCATTTCAAAGGTCGAAAAACAAGATAAACTTATCGATGAATATGATTGGTATGATTAAGTTTTATTAAATACTAGTATTTTGAACAAAATCAAACAAAGGTTTAGTTAAGTTTTTATAAAAAAATTATTTATAAATTTAAATATTATGTATGAAACAAAATTAATTGAATCAAAAACATTGGGCGAGGCATGGGAAAAGGCATGCGTTTTAATAATGACAGAAGGACATCCAAGATATGTTGAAGCTCCAGAGTATAAAATAGAAACAAAAGATTTGCCTTTAATAATAAAGGTTTCAGATCCATTTTTAGAACCAAGAATTTCTCCAAAAGCAAACACCAATCGTGATCAAGCTGATGATTATAGTAGAAAATTTATTTTCGGTAGTGGCAAGGAAAATGAAAATAGTTTTGATTACACCTATTATTCTCGGCTTCGTTGTTATCCTGATTGCAAGGTAAGAGCTTTTTTGCCTAGTGTTACAGAATCCGAAGAAGAATTAGAACAAGAGGTTAGAAAAATTTCTCCCGATGGGAAATGTGTTGTTGAGCGTATTGATCAACTCGACAAGGCAATTAAAATTTTAAAAAAGGATCCCACACGGCGAACTGTTGTTATGCATACATGGATTCCCTATAGAGATTTAATGAAATTTGGTCCAAAAAGAGAAAACACATCTTCTCCTTGCGTTCTTTTATTTTATCCTCAAATTGTTGACGGGAAGTTGCATATGTTTGTAGTAATGAAAACAAATGATTTGTATAATGCTTGGCCAGAAAATGCCTATGCTTTTACAAATTTGCAAAAATATATGGCAGATGAAGTTGGTGTAGAAACTGGTACATATACTCACTTTGCAGTAAGTATGCATATCTATCAAGATATGTATCAAGAGGTAAATAAAAAATTCAATCTTTGATTTTTTAAAAAAGTAAATTACTCAATTTTGTGATATAATAAATTGGAAAACAGAATAATGTCATAGCCTAGAAGCAGATTAACGCCACAAAAAACGCTGGATTTTGTCAATGAGTTGTTTGAAATGTTCGGATTGTTCGAGTTGTTTATCCTTTAATTCGTTAATTATTTATCGACATATGCGTCCTACAAAAGAAAAATATTATTTAAATATTGCTAAAGAAGTATCTGGACGTTGCACTTGTTTTCGTGCTAAAATTGGAGCAGTGATTGTTAGAGATGATCAAATTGTTTCTACTGGTTATATTGGCGCTCCAAGGGGAACAAAAGATTGTTTAGAAAGGAAAAATTGTTTGCGTGATGAATTAAATATTCCTCACGGCCATCGCTATGAGCTTTGTCGTTCTGTACATGCTGAGCAAAATTGTATTATAAATGCTGCTAGAGCAGGCGTTTCTCTTTTGGGTGGTGATATGTATATTTATTCTGAAGATAGAGATGGAAATCTTACAGATGCTTTCCCTTGTTTTATTTGTAAAAAAATGATTATTAATGCCGGACTTAAACGTGTTCTTTGTAGTACAAAAAATGGGAAATATAGGATATTTTATGTAAAAGATTGGACTCGGGATTGGCAAAAAAAAGATATTTTGGATGATAAAAATCAATATGGAAAAGATCAAAATAAAAATGATTATAAGTAAATTTAAAAAATACTATGTATAAACCAATTATTGGACTTGAAATTCATATTGAACTTAATACAAAATCAAAAATGTTTTGCGGTTGCAAAAATGATTCCGAAGAAATGCGACCAAATTTTAATATTTGTCCTATTTGTTTGGCTCATCCAGGAACTCTTCCAGTTATAAATAAAAAAGCAGTTGAGATGGTAATAAAAGCGGGACTTGCTTTAAATTGTGAAATTAACAAAACTTCATATTTCGAAAGAAAAAGTTATTTTTATCCCGATCTACCGAAAGGATTTCAAATAAGCCAATATCGACTTCCTTTATGTAAAAATGGTGTTTTTAAATTAAAAATAAATGGAAAAATAAAAAAAATAGGCATAAATAGGATTCATTTAGAAGAAGATACAGGAAAACTTATACATCCTGCAGGAGAAGATTATTCTTTAATTGATTTTAATAGATCAAGTCTTCCATTAATGGAGCTTGTGACAAACCCCGATATTCGCTCTGGCAAAGAAGCAAAAAAATTTTGTGAAGAACTGCAATTAATTTTACGTTATCTTGAAGTTTCTAACGCTGATATGGAGAAAGGACAAATGAGGTGTGAGGTTAATATTAGTCTCTTGAAAGATAAAAATTCTAAAAAATTAGGGACCAAAGTGGAGATTAAAAATCTTAATTCTTTCAGAAGTGTTGAAAGGGCGATTGATTATGAAATTAAAAGGCAAACCAATATTTTAAAAAAGAGTGGAAAAATAGTTCAAGAAACTCGGGGATGGAATGATATAAAAGGTATAACCATAAGTCAGAGAGAAAAAGAGCAGGCTCATGATTATAGATATTTTCCTGAACCAGATTTGCCAATAATTAAAATAAAAAAAACAAAAACAAATCGTGACAGGCAAATAAAAACCGAAATAAATCTCCAAAAAATCAAATAAGAAAT
>JAQVET010000032.1 GCA_028697615.1 Minisyncoccota bacterium | reverse complement strand
AACCAGGTAATTACTATACTTTTACGGAAAAAGGTTATCCCAAGGCGGTTTTAATGTCTGCCGAAGAATTTGAATCTTGGCAAGAAACCTTAGAGATAATGCGCGAATTTCCCAAATTGGAAAAAGATGTCAAAGAAGTTAAAGCAGCGATTAGAAGCGGGGAGTACAGAAATTGGACAACACTTGAAGAACTTCTTGCCAAAGAAGGTTTTATCGTTTCTGATAAAGCTGCTAAAAAATATGGAATACCAACTAAGATTCAAACCAAGCGCCCAAAAAGAACTAAATAAATTACCCAAAAATGATTATTATAAAGTACTGGTAGCGCTAACTGTAATTGCTAAAGATCCGTTCTCGGGTAAGAAATTAAAAGGAAAGCTCGCGGGACAATGGTCAGCGCGCGTTTGGCCATACCGGATAATTTATTCAATCTACAAATCCAAATTATTAATCATCGTCGTTAAAATCGGCCACCGCCAGAGGGTTTATAGCTAAATATTGAAAACTCCCAGTTTCCTTACATGAACCTATTTCAAGCTGGCTCTAAGCCCAATTAACCCAGCAATTACAGAAATTACAGCAAGTGCAGAAATTGAAGGAGAGGAAGAGGAAGAATGAACAAAAGTAGTAAGGAAACAGAATTAGGAGGGCTGATATCTGTTAAAATCTTGGTTGACATATGGCAACTTGACAATAAATTTAATTCTGCTATAATTGATTATATGACACAAAATAACTACATTTCTACTAAAGATTTAGCAAGAATTTTAGGAGTGAGTCGTCAAGCCATTCAAAAGATGCTTAAAGGCTATGACAATATTCGTATCAAAGAAGTAGGAAAAAGCTTTTTGTATGAAATAGGGTCTTTACCGGAAGAGATAAAAAAACGAATAGATTCAGCGCGTTTCGAAGCAGCCGAAAAAATGAAATCCTTGAAAATTTCTAACGGTAAAGATTTAGATTTTGAAAAGGAATTGTGGAAAGCGGCAGATAAACTGCGAGGCAATATAAATGTTGGTGAGTATAAAAATGTAGTTTTAGGTTTGATTTTTCTTAAATATGTTTCTGATTCTTTCTATCAAAGAAGAAGTGAATTAGAAAAAGATATTTCAAATCCCCAAAAAGCGTTTTTTATTCGCGATGAAAGTTCGAGAAGTTATTATTTAACTCAAAAAGATCCGTATCAATCGGCGGGTATTTTTTATATTCCAGAAAAAGCTAGATGGGAATTTTTAAAAACTAAAACCCTTCAGAAAGACATTGGTAAATATATAGACGAAGCAATGGAAGCAATAGAGGAAGAAAATCCAAAATTAAAAGGAATTTTGCCGAAAATTTATGCCCATACTCAATTAGAAAGCAATGTTTTGGCAGAGCTCATTAATATTTTTTCTGGCATTAAATTTAATTACGACGAAGAAAAAGAAAAAGATACATTAGGTCGTATCTACGAATATTTTATTGGCCAATTTGCTTCGGCTGAGGGTAAACGCGGTGGAGAGTTTTACACTCCAAAACCAATTGTTAAATTGTTGGTAGAAATTTTAGAGCCGTACGAAGGGGCAAGAATTTTTGATCCAGCTTGTGGTTCAGGGGGAATGTTTGTTCAATCAGGTGAATTTTTAAGAAAGCACAAACAAGATCCTTCTAAAATATCATTTTATGGCCAAGAATTAAATTCAGATACTTGGCGCTTATGTCAAATGAATTTGGCTATTAGAGGTATTATCGGGCAAATTGAGCAAGGAAATTCTTATTATGATGATAAATTTTTAGATTTAAAAGCAGATTTTGTTTTATCAAATCCTCCATTTAATGCTGATTGGAACCCTCAACGTTTAGCAGAAGGAGACCCCCGTTTAAAATACGGTACACCGCCTGCTTCCAATGCTAACTTTATGTGGATTCAGCACTTTATTCACCATTTAGCGCCAAATGGTATGGCAGGTTTTGTTATGGCAAATGGCGCTTTGGCGGTCGGAGGCAAAGAAGGAGAAATTCGTAAAAAAATTATTGAAGATGATTTAGTTGATATAATTATTTCCTGTCCGCCAAAACTTTTTTACAATGTTTCCTTACCTGTTTCTCTTTGGTTTGTTACTAAGAATAAAAAGAATGGAAGGTTTAGAAATAGAACAGGGGAAATATTATTTATTGACGCGCGAGAAATATACACCCCAATTTCAAGAAAGCAATATACTTTAACCGATGAACAAATTCAAAAAATCACTGATGCTGTAAGAAGTTGGCGAGAAGAAGAAGGTTATAAAAAATATGAAGACATTTCTGGATTTTGTAAATTAGCCACTTTAGAAGAAATTAAAAAAAATGGCTATGTTTTAACCCCGGGAAGATATGTAGGAATAGCGCCAGAAGAAGATGACGGAATTCCTTTTGAGGAGAAAATGCAAAAATTAACAGACGAATTAAAACAGTATTTTGAAGAAAACCACAAATTAGAAAAAGAAATTGAAGATAATTTGAAGAAGTTGAAGATATGATTAAAATTGTGCCGGAATTGCATCAAAAATATATCATTAATACTGCTGAAGGAGCATTAGTTCAGAATATATCTGTCTTTTTGTGTAATTTAACTTACACGGTTACTAGAGAAGTAAATTTAGAAGGTTACCATAAGGTCTATATTAGCACAAAGGTACTAAAACATTCGTACGATAAGCGTCCGGCATTTGAGTACGATCTTATCATCAATGAGATTCATAAAATAGTAAAATATCCAGATAAAATATACAGGAATAAAGAAGAAAAAAGAGGAGATTATTGTTTTGTTAAAACTGTTCAGAATGAGAAATGTTTATGTGTTTTAGAGAAAGGCGAACAATGTTTAGAAGTTGTAACATTCTATAGAGTGACAAAAGAAAAATACCTAAACAGCTTTTCGCTTGTGTGGAGCTGGAGAGACGACGGTGTCTCTCATCGTAGCACTTTGGATTCTGGCGAAAGCCAGCCTACTTGTGCCCCGCAGTAGAGCCGATTTTCTGACTTTCAGCTCCACGCAAGCGAATCCGTTTAGGTATCTGATTACACTATAGCACAAAATATTATGTCAAGCAATAGTTATCCACAATCTCAAAAAATACCCAAAACTTGGCGGAAGGTGAAGTTGGGAGAAGTTTTAGAAAAAGTCATTGATAATAGAGGAAAAACACCTCCTTTATCTAACTCGGGATATCCCATGATTGAAGTGTTTTCATTATCTAGAGACAGAAAATATCCGGATATTAATAATATTCAAAAGCAAAAGTATGTTTCGGAGAATACCTACAATAATTGGTTTAGGTCAGGTCATCCGAAAGAAGGAGATATTTTAGTTTCTACGGTAGGTACAATTGCCCAGTGGAATCTTATCTCTACTGGCTCAAGATACTGTATAGCACAGAATGTTGTTGCTTTGAGACCGGATAGAAATAAAACTATACCAGAATTTTTATTTAATTATTTTAGACAAAAGAAATTTATCAAACAAGTTGAAGGAATAGTGATTGGTGCTTCGCAACCAAGTGTTAAGCTACCTCATTTCCTCAATTTAGACATTGATTTACCACCATTAAAAGTTCAAAAACGGATTGCAAATATTCTTTCTGCTTTTGATGATAAGATTGAGTTGAATAATAAAATCAATCAAACCTTGGAGCAAATGGCACAGGCGATTTTTAAGGAGTGGTTTGTGAAAAGTGAAAAATCAAAAATCAAAAGTCAAAAATTAGGAGATTTTGTAAAAATTATTTCTGGGCATGCTTTTTCAAGCAAGTTATATATCAAATATAGTAGAAAAGCTTTAGGTGTAGTCACTATAAAAAATGTACAAGATGGACATTTTATTACAAGTTGTGATTCTTTCATTAGCGAAGAAAATATACCAAAAAATATGAGTCCTGAATGTCGTATCAAGGAAGGTGATATATTATTATCTCTTACCGGAAATGTTGGACGTGTTTGTTTTGTATACGGAGGAGAATATTTATTGAATCAACGAGTGGCTAAACTGAAACCGATAGATGAAAAAAATCGTGCTTTCTGCTATTTTCTGTTTAGACAACCTATGCTTCAGAACCAATTGATAAATATGGCAAAAGGAAGTGCTCAACCTAATTTAAGTCCCATTGAGACAGGAGAAGTTGAAATTTTAATACCAAAACAAAGAACTCTAGATAAATTTAATGATTTAGTAGAACCAATTTATAATCGGCTTGTACAAAATGCAGTCGAAAACCAAAAATTAGCTGAACTTCGCGATTTACTTTTACCAAAATTAATGAGCGGAGAAATAAGAGTATGAAATATGTCTAAAAATCTTAACGAACAAAATTTAGCTGAGCAGCCAGTTATTGATTGGTTTAAACAGCTTGGTTATGAATACAAATTTGGACCCGATATTTCAATCGGCGGAGTTTTACTCGAGAGAAACATTGAAGACGATTTTAAAGATGTAATTTTAGAAAATCGCCTGAGAAGCGCTTTGAGAAGATTAAATCCCGAACTTTCAGAAAAAGATATTGATGAGGTTGTTTATAAATTAAAGAAAACAGAAAATCCTAATTTAGAGATTGTAAATAAAGAAATTTGGGAGATGCTGGTTGGAGGTGTGAGAATTGATGTTGAAAATAGAAACAAAGAATTGCAAGGAGTTTTTGCAAAGGTAATTGATTTTCAAAATCCTTTAAACAATGACTTTTTAGTTGTTAATCAATTTACAATTAAGGGAATAGAAAAAATAAGAAGACCAGATGTCGTTGTTTTTATTAATGGAATACCTATTGCTGTTTTTGAACTAAAAAATCCTCAAATTGAAGAAGCAACTATCCAAACGGCATATCAACAATTGCAGGAATATAAAAAAGATATTTCAGAACTTTTTAAATACAATCAAATTTTAGCAGTAAGCGATCTTTTAGAGGCAAAATATGGCACGATTTCTTCTTCTTGGGAGTGGTTTAAAACTTGGAAAGAGGTTAAAGAGAGCGATGAAAAATTAAGCGGTGTATCGCAACTTGAAACCTTAGTAAAAGGAATTTTTCAAAAAGCGCGGTTTTTGGATATTATTGAAAATTTTATAGTTTTTGAAGCGGATAGTGAAAAAGATACTTCTAAATTTACCAAAAAGATTTGTCTTTATCATCAATATTTTGGCGTTAATAAAGCAGTGGCAAGAACTTTACAAGCCTTAAAACCAAATGGCGACGGAAAGATTGGCGTTTTATGGCATACTCAAGGTAGCGGGAAAACGCTTTCAATGGTTTTTTACGTTAATAAAACAAAAGTATTGACGGAATTAAAAGGACCAACTTTTGTCTTTTTAACTGACAGAAATGATTTAGATAATCAATTTTATAAAACATTTTTAAGGACTGGCTATGATAAGTTAGCTAAGCAAGCTGAAACAATAGAAGATTTAAGAAAAAAATTAGAGAATGCCGGAGCGGAATTAATTTTTACTACTATTCAAAAATTTGCCGAAGATTTTAACACATTATCAGAAAGAAAAAATATTATTGTTATTGTTGATGAGGCTCATCGGACACAATATGCTGAATTGGCTAGTCGCGCAAGAAAAGCTTTGCCTAATGCCTCTTTTATGGGAATCACTGCAACACCAATTAGTTTAAGTAATAGAAACACTCGTTTTGTATTTGGAGATTATATTGATATTTATACAATGAATCAGTCAGTTGAAGATGGGGCAACGGTGCCTATTTATTATGAAAGTCATTTAGCGCCACTTCATTTTACCAATTATTTTATTGATGAAGAATTCGATGATTTAACACAAGAAATGGATGTTCAGACAAAGGAATCTTTTAAGAGAAAATTTGCAAGGTTAGAAGGGGTAGTGAGTGCGCCAGAAAGATTACAAAAAATAGCAGAAGATATAATAAATCATTTTAACAATAGGGGAGTAAGCGGAAAAGCAATGGTGGTGACAATAAGTCGAAAAACGGCTGTTGAAATGTACAAATTAATTTCAAAAATTCCAAACGCACCAAAAATAGCAGTAGTAATTTCAAAACCCGAAGAGTTTAAAGATGAAATACAAAAAGAAACAAGACCAAGTGAAATAGAGAGACAATTTAAAAAAGTTGATGATCCACTACAAATGGTTATTGTTTGTGATATGTGGCTTACTGGTTTTGATGTTCCGCCACTTCAAACTATGTATTTTGATAAACCCTTAAAAAATCATAGTTTAATTCAAGCAATTGCTAGAGTGAATAGAATCTTTAAAGATAAAGTCGGCGGTTTAATAGTGGATTACATCGGAATTGCAGATGACCTAAGGAAGGCTTTGAGTATTTTTGATCCTTCTGTTGTTAAGGAAACAATGGTGTCTCTCGAGGAAATAGTGAATAAAATGAAGGAAAAATACGATATAGTGCAATCTATGTTGAGTAGTGTGGATTATACTAAATGGAAATTACTTGAAGGAGATGAATTAGCTAAGTTATTCCAACAGGCTATAAATACTATTATTACTGACCCTAAAGATGGTACTTTGGATGAACAAAAAAAAGAAAGATATTTGAAAGAATCTTTGTCACTTATTAAACTTCATGCTTTTGTTATGCCTCATGAAGAAGCATATGAAATTAAAGATGAAATAGAGTTTTTCAAAGCAATAAGAAGTGCTTTACTAAAATATACTCCGGCTAGAAATACTTTAGAAGTAGATTTTGAAGTACAATCTACTATTAAAGAGTTGATTTCAAAAAGCATTGCTGCTGAAGGAATAATTAATATCTTGGATTTTAAAAATAAAGAGAAGATAAATATTTCAATTTTGGACGAAACTTTTTTAGAAGAAGCCAGAAAAATGAAATATAGTAATTTGACTATAGAAATGCTACAGAAATTATTATCTGACGAAATTAAACTTAGGAGTAAGACAAATAAAATCCGTTATCAACCTTTTTCAGAAATGTTAGAGAAAACTATTGAAGAATATGAAAATAGAGTAATTAGCGCCTCTAAAGTAATTGAAAATTTAATAGGGATCGCTAGGGAGATAAAGAAAGCCGAGGCAGAAGGAAAATCAACCGGTCTCTCTGATGAAGAATTAGCCTTTTATGATGCTATTTCTAGCAAGCAAAAAATTAATGGGAATGAGAAGATGAAAGATTTGGTTAAAGAATTAGTAAAAAATATCAGACGAGATATTAGTATTGACTGGACAAATAATGATATTTTAAAAGCAAGAATAAGAGACGATGTTCGTCGTCTATTATTGAGTAGAGATTTTAAGCCGGCAGAAGCAGAACAAATTATTGAAGTAGTATATCAGCAAGCATTATGGCTATATAAAGATTATGTGCCAGTCTTATCTTAAGTAATCTTTAATTATAATAAATTAATTTTATGTCGCAAATTATAAATGATGATCCCAATGGAATTAAAAATTTTATCGGATTTTTTATCGGAGTTGTTTTTATCGGAGTTGAACTTCCATAAATTCAATTTATATTAGGATGAATAAATACACTAAACGCGAAAATAATTTAAATTTTGAATATTAAAACTAATCCAAAAATCAAAGAATTAATTGAAAATAA
>JAQVET010000031.1 GCA_028697615.1 Minisyncoccota bacterium | reverse complement strand
AAATGCCTTTATAAAAGAATATAACAAACTCCCATCAAAAGTTAAATCACTTTATCAAAAGCAAGAAGAAATATTTATTTCAAATTGGTTAGACCCCCGTTTGCATACCAAAAGAATAAAAGAGATGTCTGGAGTTTATTCATTTCGTATTACCAGAAGATATAGAGTTCTTTTTTATTTTTCGCAAGAGGTAGCAATATTTTTTGCAATAGGACATAGAAAAGAAATATATAAGGATTAATAATTAGAGATAAAATACAAAAATACAAGAAGAAGCAGTAAAAATAGAAGCAGAAGTGGAGTTTTGAAAGAGTTTGTTTTTCTGGTAAAATATAAAAAGAAATAAATTTTACAATATAAGAGAGAAAAATTTGACATTTTTAAAAGTATGTTTTACAATATTTTTAAGTAAAAATAACTAAATTCGGTGGCTAAAATCGAATATAACCTATATTAATTTAAAGATTTAAAAGAAATAAGAGAGACAGGTATAATAAAGTTGAAATGATAGGAATTAAAGAAGGGTTTTTTATTTTCTTATTTTTCTATTCATTCTGTTTTTCCTCTTTAGTGATAGATGGCAGTTATTACAGGAAAGTTCAATCATACAAAGGCACAATCCATATATTTCTCTACAACAATTCAGATAAAGAAATAAAAATAGAAAAGATTTATTATAATGGAGAAGAATTAAAAGATATTCCAGATGACTATTGTCTTTGGTATCAAATAACCCCATCAGAAATTCCACCAAAAGGATATTGTGATTTAAAAATAAAACAAAGATGGGATACAACCAAACTAATAAAAATCTCATTTATAGACACAGAAGGCAAGAATTATGAAACAACAATAGAGCCAACACCTTCTTTTTTATCTTTTGTAGGGACATATTTTGATAATGAATTAAAAAACCTCTACATTTATATTCAAAACACCTCTGCTCAAAAATACACTCTAAAAGGACTTCTGTTAAATGGGAAAGACATAACAGGAGATTGTTTTATACCAGAAAGAGAAATAAGGGCAGGTGAAAAAATTGTAGTAATCTATGGAATGAAACAACCAGTTAGTTGTGGGCAGTATTTATACTTAAAAGGACAAACAGCACAGGGAGATGATTTTTACACATTAACAAGAGCATATAGTCATTTTGTAATAGAGGGGTATGGGGGAGATAATAGGCAAGAGATGAATTTCAATAAAGAAAGATTTGATTTTCATTATAATGAGAAAAAACTATCAGAATTTAGTGAATTACCTGAATTTATGGCTTGTCATATATATGATGACCCTGCTTGTGTAGATGGGACAAAAAAACAATTACTTGGGACAAGTGCAAAAGAAATAATAGAAAGAACAGAGAAATTTTATCAACACGATAAAAAACATCCAACATTTTTATATGGGTGTGAACATATAAAACCAGACAATTACTTTATTTATGCAGAGACAACAGATGTATTTGTAATTGACCCTTATGAAATAACTTACTATCACAATCCACCAGAAAAAGATGCTTATTACACACAGTTAGGAAAACTTGCCTGCCAGCCAAGAATCTTATGGACAATACCAGAAGCATTCACATACAGAGGAACAAGGTACCAGACAGCAGAAGAAGAGAGAATAATTGTTTGGAGTGAGATTGGAGAAGGCAGTAAAGGTATCTGGTATTATGTATATGACCAAAAAATAGGGTATCCAGCAAATAAAGAATTAGAAGAAGAAATAAAGAAAATAAATTGGGAATTACAGAAATTGAAGGACTACTTAATCATAAGTGAGCCAATAACAAGAACAGAAAAAGATAAAATGACTACATATACACTACTTGCAGGGGATAAAGGGATAGTTTTAATACTGGTTAATAATGACCATACAAGTAATTTTCAAGAAGGGCAAAAACCATTTGAGTATAATCCAAAAGAAAATGTAAAAATAGAAATAAAAATACCTAATTGGTTAAAAGTAAAGGGAATAAAAGAAATAACATATCCAGAAGAAAAAGAAATTAACCACCAATATAAAATAGAAAACAACACTTTATTCTTATCAGTAGATAAACTTGAAATAACAAAACAATACTTAATAGAAACAGAAAGAAAATGAAAAAGGTCATTATTTTTGTAATTGGTTTTTCTTTATTTGGTTGGGGAGAAGTGATAATCCTGAAAAATGATAGTGTATATACAGGGAAAATAAAAGAGGAGACAGAAGAAAGAGTAATAATAAAGACAGAGATAGGAGACATAGGGATACCGAGAGACATAATAAGGGAAATAAAGTATGATTGGGTGAAAGAAGGAGAAGAGAAGTATAAAAAAGGGAATTGGCAAGAAGCAATAGAGTTATTTGAGAAGTATTTAGAAAAAGAAAAAGGAATAACAAAAACGAGAGAAGAAATACTTTATAAAACGGGTATATGCTATGTAAAAACAGGGCAGGAGGAGAAAGGTAAAGAGAAAATGGAGCAACTACTAAAAGAATACCCAGAGACAATTTATAGAGATAAAGCAGAATTAGAAATAGGGAAAATATACTATGAGAAAGGAGAGAAGGAGAAAGCAAAGGGGATATTAAGTAAAATAAAGGCAAGGGATAAAGAAGTGAGAGGTGAAGCAGAGTATTATTTATTTTTAATTAGTCCACCAGAAAAACAACAAGAGAAAGAGAAGTTTTATGATAATTATATAAGTCAATACCCAGAAAGTAATAAAATGCCTGAAATTCTTTATCTGAAAGCAGAAGCACTTTATAACAAAATAGAAAACAAAGAAGAATATACAACAAAAAACATACCACAATACAAACAGATAAAAGAACTATTAGAAAAAGCAAGTAAAACAGGCGAAATAGAGACATTAAAAAAGATATACCCTCTTTTGATAACTTGTTATGACCATATAGCAGAATACCAAGAGAAATACAAGACAATGAAACAATATGCAGAATTACTATACCCAGAAGACAAGGAAAAACAAGCAGAATATTTAAAACAACAAGCAGATAAATTGATGGCACAAGAGGAAACAGGAGAGGCAATAATAATGTACAGATTTATAATTGCACGTTATCCAAATACCAAATGTACAAGAAAAACCTATCTTAATATAGCAGAGATTTTTAGAGATGAAGGAGATATAAAAGGAGCAATTAACGAGTATAAAAAACTATTAGATAATTATCCAAAAAGTAAAGAAGCAGAAATTGTTCCCTTTGAAATAATAAAAATGGGAGAAGAGCCAGAAAAACTTTTAAAATAAATTTAAAGGAGGCAAAATGGATAGAAAATGCTTTAAAAAAGTAATTTTATTTTTCTTTGGATTTCTGTTTTTGGTCAGCATCCAACTACAAGCCGATAATTCTTGTTATTTTCTTTTTTGGGGTCGAAGAGCAGGTGGAAGCGAGTATCCAATTTGGAAGGAATTTTATAAATATGAAGACCCCTCCCAAGATACTTGTTATAGAGGAATGCCTTGGTGTACCAAGACACAACACAATAATGTAAAATTGAAACATTATCATTTTACAGAAAATTTCACTTCTACCGAGAAAGAAGATATGAACCGATATGCTGAATATCATTGGGGAGACGATTTTGATAGCAAATTCTCAGATGCAGATTCAACATATAACTGTCATTCTTGGGCTCTTGGTCCTAACCAGACAGTTTGGAATGTTAACCAGGATACAACTCTTTCTAACGATTTTGTAGAAGTATCTGGAACTTGTGGAGATCCCTATAAAGTAGGGCAGTATTGTAAACATTTAGATGACCATAGTTCACGTATCACAGAACTCTTTTTTTCTACAGGTTCACCTGGCTCAGCAGTAAAAAAAATAAGAAGCAAATGGGGTGGATATGGGATTTATGATGGTTGTTCTAATCCATCTGCATATGGAAATGTGGTTAAAATTTATAAACGGAAATGAAACCAAAAAAGGAGGCAGAAATGGGGAAAAAAAATTTGAAAAGGATACTATTAGTTCTATTTTTGTTTTTCGGTGGAACTTTTTTTAATATCTCATATCTTTGGACAGAGGAAAAATTGCCTAATTCAATAAAAGATACGTTTGAAGAAATAAGAATTTCTTTTCACGGGATGTGGTCTGGACCTGATAGTCCATCAGTAATGAATTCTTCACTTAAAAGAATTGAACCAAAAACACAAATTATAATTGATTATGCAAGAACTTCTGATGAAAATCTAAAGTTATGTGCTAACTATATATTAAATTATTTTGATAATTTTATTGAAAAATTCCAACCAGGGGAAAAAATAGAGGAAAAGTTGTTGAAAAAAATGAAAGAAGGCATTTTGGTTACAGAGGCTCCTACAATAGGTTTATCAATATATACTTATCTACTCTTGGAATTATCTAACATTAAACAAGATACTGTTTTTACAAAGGAGGTACTTAGTAAAATTTATAATGTCTGTTTGGCAACATCAAATATATTTGAACAATTCGCAATATATAAAAATCCAACTGATTTGCGAAAAAAGGAAATTGAAGTATTAAAAGAAAAAGAAGAAATGATGGGGACAAGTGAAATTTTTGAGATTGCTTGGTTTTGTGAGAATTTTATGGCAGAGGCATATTTATCAGAAAAAACATATTTGCCAAAACCTGCTATAGAAATAATTAACTCTTATTGGGATTGGAGAAAAGAAGAGATGATTAAATTAAAAAGGGCAACCTGTCTTACTATTGGTTATTATAGTCAAACACTATCGTATATAAAGAAACTTATAGAAGTACTTCCTGAAAAATAACGATTTAATTAAGTGAGTTAAGGTAATAAATCGCAAGGAAAATTTACCCACCAGATTTTACAATAATAATGTACAGGAAAATAGCAAAAGAATATCCAGATACAGAAATAGCCCCAGAAGTCAAAATAGACAAGACACTTATTTTATGGAAGGATATTTGGGGAAAGTAATTTTTGTTTAATGTTAAATTATTACACCTCAAAATTATAAATTCAAATTTGTTTTTTAGTTCCCAAAATGTGTATTTTGGGAACTAAACCATACTTACCTGATATAAAATACCCTCTATTTTCTTATTATTTTTTATATAAAAAGTTCCCATTTCATAGTGTTTTGGGAACTAACCCCTTAAAACGAAAATAAAGACCTTTTTTTACTCCAAGACATACAAATCTCTTAATTTTGAAATTTAATGGCAAAAAAGGGCAAAACAAAGCGGACGAACCCCATAAAATAATTTTATGCGGTCAGCAAAATCTAAACTAAAAAATAATTTTAATTTTCCTCTTTCCTTCTCTCTTACCTTCCTTTACTCCCACCCTCTTTTTTTCTAACACTTCTTCCGTCATTTCTCCCCCCTTTTTTCTGTTCTCCTACTCCTAAAGTTATATCATAATTTCTATTTTAACAACATCAAAAAATTGTTTATCCCGAAAGCTTTTACCCGTTAGTTTTACAGAAGCGATTATGAAAATTCCACTTTCCTCAAACTCCTTCTCCTGCTTGATTTTAGACATCAAAATTTCTTATATACATTCCCGTTCCCGTATTTGAAATTCCTCTCAAACCCCCTGTAAAATCAACCACTTTGAAAAAATACCCATTTCATAATCGGCAACAGTATTTCTCCCCCCCTTGCCCCCTCTCTTTTATAAACAACTTTTCTAACTATCTCATAAAAAATATGTAAAACCATAGAAAACTAAAAAAAATAAAAAGTAAGGTAAAAACAGAAGTATTTTTTTAGTTTTTAAGGAGAGATTTTTATAAAAGATTTTATTATTAGAAGTCCAAGTTTTTATTTTTTTTTAAGTTTTTAAGTTCTTTTAGCTTTAATTGTTTTTCCCCCCTATTGATATAGGGGGGGAGGGGGTGAAGAAAAAGATTTTTTAATACCGTATTTTTTTATTATCTTTTATTATTATTTTTCTACTTTTCCACACCTCTTTTTCTTTTGTCCCTTATTACGGTTTATATAAACCGTAATTATTTAAAGCTTATTTAGGAAATTAAAATCCTTGTCAGTAGCGGGTTTAAGGGGTGTTTTTTTTGACAAAGTATCACCAAATTTTGACAAAGTATCACCCCCTTGGGGTGTTTTTTTTGACAAAGTATCACCAAATTTTGACAAAGTATCACCCCCCTTAATAAAGTTTTCCACAATAGGTTTTAGATATATTTTTTCAGAATAGTTATCAGGTAGGCAGTTTTGTTTTTTATCTTTCCATTTATTACTTCTGCTTTTGCTTCGCTTATTGCTCTATAAATCAATTCTTCTCCATCTATCTTTTGTAATATCTTTCTTACTAATCCCTCAAAGTCCTCTCTTTTACCAGTTTTAGTAAATTCTAAAATCTGTTTTATAGCATAATCTACATCAGAAGCAGAAACTTCTTTCTCTTTTAATTGTTTAATACGGCTCTGGATTTGTTTTTTATTATCCCACACATCAAGTTCTTTTATTAACCTCTCTCCTACTTTGTAAGTAATTATCCAGTCCCCATTAACACTTTTCCAATTTTTAGGAACTTCCTTTATTAACCCCCTGTCTTTCAATAATTTATGAGGTCTATTTAATTGATGTTCAGCGAGGCTTCTATGTTTTTCCTGTCTTAACTCAACTCTTTTTGCTAATTCTGAATATCTGATATTTACTATCTCCTCTCTGTTCATTTTTGCTATGTAAAACTTCCACCCCAATAATTCATAAATTCTAAAAGCAATGAGGTTTGTGTCAGTTAGAATTTTTGATTCTTCTAAATCAGATGGTTTAATTATCCCTTGATTTATAAATTCAATTACACTGGGGTGAAAGAAGAAAAGGTTTTTATCTATAATTTCCTCTCCTTCTTTCTCTCCCTTCCCTATCTCTCCAATTAAGAGTGAGAAAGTTATTCTTACTGGGGGGTTATCTGGTTTCTCTACCCAGTATTCAATACCAGTTAAACGCAAGTTTTTTATTGCCCGGACAATAAGTGAAAATAATTTTCCACTTTTAGGCATGTTCCAATACTTTGCTATTTCACTTAAAGAATAAGGGAGAGTAAAATTTGAAGGCAATGGTTTGGGGATTTTTGAAATTTTATCTAATATCCATATCCAAACTTTTAATTCCATTTCGCCCGGTAAGTAATCTCGGCTTTCTACTATCCATTTAACTTTTGCCCCATTTTCTTCTGCTTCATAAACAACTTCTCTTTTTCTTTTTATGCTTGTTAGGGAAACAAAATAAGGATATTTGGCTAAAACCATGGGTGAGAAAATTGCTTGAAACTCTTTAAGACCTTCTTCCTTCTCTTTCTTCATTATTTTTTCTTCCATATTTCCTCCTTTTTACAGAACGCATTTTGGACGGCAAAGAGGAATTAGAGGCACGCTCCAAGTGTGGTTAACGAAGAGCGTGTGCGTTCCAACCTCCTGCCGTCCAAAGATAGTTTAATTCTTTTTTCAACTTTTGCCAAGAGCAATTTTATTTTTTTAATCGTTCTGCTAAATCAATTGGGTCTATTACTGTAATTTCTTTAATTGCTTTAATCCCTCTGTCCGCTGTGCAAATAATATCTATGTTGTTATTTTTCATAACAGCAAGATGAACAGCATCTCTGGGTTC
>JAQVET010000030.1 GCA_028697615.1 Minisyncoccota bacterium | reverse complement strand
TTTCTTACTTTGTTTATATATCCTGAAAGTAAAGATAGTCCGCCGATTAGTTCTTTTTTGCCGGTTTTAATTTCTGCAAGAAAGTCACCGTGCATATCATTTGAATGAAGTATGGTAAATTTTTTTGTTTTCATATTTTTTGATATTTATTTTAATCTGGCATTTTACTTGATTTTTTAGTTATAGTCAAATTTTTATATTATTTTTATAGATTTGTATTGACAAATGATTATTTTTTAGTAAAATATAATCAAAATTAAATTATGGATATTTTAAAAGACATTTTTTCTTTAGCTGTTAAGGTTATAAAAAATTGGTTTGGATTTTATTTTTTCTTCCCTGCTGGGCAGAGATTTTGAATTTATGCTTTTTAAATAGATTTATCTTATAAATTCAAGATCCCTGCCCAATAAAGCAGGGTTTTTTTATTTGTTGTGGGCAGAAAAGCACACTATTACTAAGGAGGGAGACGTCATGCGGACAGGCGAGCAGGAGAGAATGAAACGGCGAGTAATTATTCTCGCTAACACCTACGCCAGTCAGAAAGCATCGACTCCAGAAGGAGTCGATGCACTAATTCAGCTAGCAAGTTTACTAGCTGAGTTAGATTCAGATACGCTGGTAGAAGTCTTAGAAGTTCTCGCTCGCACCTAAGACGTTATTAAGCCACCCTAAAGTAGTTAAGGGTGGCTTTCTTTATTGCTATTTTGTTTTTATTATTTTATATTTATTTTATTAAAGATAAAAAGAATATGAAAATAAGAAAATTTTTAATAGCAATTATTACATTAATTTTAGTTATTTTGGTGATATTTTTTATATCACATAAAATTTCTAATCAAAATTATGAAACCAAACGTTATAAACTTGGCGGAATTGAAGTTAACCTTAAAATAGCAGATTCCCCTGAAGAAAGACAAAAAGGGCTTTCTCAAATTTATAATCTTGACGAGAAAGATGGAATGATTTTTATTTTTGGTGAACCATCTATTTTATCTTTTTGGAATAAAGATACTTTTTTGGATCTTGATGTTGTTTGGATAAAAGACGATACAATTGTAGGTATAACCCCGCTTCAAAAAGAGGAGAAGGGTAGGCAAATTATTAATTCTCCAGTTCCTTGTAATATTGTTATTGAACTCAATCAAGGATTTTGTCAAAAATATAATATAAAAATAGGAGACAAATTGGAAATTATGTAATATTATTAATTTGAAAGAATAATAAATATTTGTTAAAATTAATAAGAATAAAGAAATGATTCAACCTGTATTTTATAATATTTTTTGTTGTTTTATTATTGCTTTGACAAGTGCATATACTAGTTTTTATATTTTTCAAAAACAGGGTTTTTATATTTTTCAAAAACAGGGTTTTTCTTTTTTCCAAAAACAAAAAAAAGATAAAGAAGCAATATCTTTTGGATTTTTTTGGTTGTCAGTGGCTCTTACTTGGGTTTGTATAGGTTTTTATACTTTATTTTTACCTTCTATAAATAAACCTTTTGTTTATGCAGGGCAAGTTTTTATTGCTTTTTCTTTTATATTTTTAATTTTTTATCTTTTATATAAAATATGGGGCAAGATATACAAATGGGTACTTTTTTTATATTTTTTTATTGACTTTTTTTATATATTTTCTGTTTTCTATGTTCCATTTCCAAACCCTTTAGTTACCGATTGGGGCGTGGCTTTTCCTATACCTTCACTTGTATCTATTCCATTTGTTCTTTTAACTGGAATTGTTTTAGTTTTAGGTTTATTTGATATTTTTAAAAGAATATTCCAGTGGATAAGAAAAAAACAAGTTTATGATCTTTATAAATTTTTTGCTACTTTTTCTATAGTTTTATATCTTTTTGCTGGCTTTTTTGATGAATGGGCTATTCATTACGGGGGAATTAGGTTATTTTTAATTAGAATATTTGAAATGTTTTCTGCGCTTTTAGCATATCTTTGTTATAGTGGAGAAGTTTATGAAAAAGAAAATTTTGTTGAATAAATTATGAAAATTAGCATTTTAAATAAAATTATTCTTATTTTAATTTTAATTGGTGTTTTGCCGATAACTATTTTTACTTTTTTAACAATAGATAGTTATCAAGGTCTTATTGAAAAATATGCTCCTTATGTGGTTAAAGAATATCCAGAGATTGTTTCTGAAACTCTGCTCAATTTTGAAAATATAAAAAATCAAACCCTTTTTATTTTTTTACTCATTATTGTTTTTGTTTTTTTCTTTAGTATTATTCTTTCACGCAAAATAACCTATCCCATTAAAAAATTAACCGAAGCAACTAACGAATTAAAAAAAGGTAATCTTGATACAAGAATTGTTTTAAAAACAAAAGATGAATTTGAAGATTTAGCAGAATCTTTTAATCAAATGATCCAGGAGCTCCAAAGATCTCGCGCTCTGCTGGAAGATGAAAAAGCTGTTCTTGAAATAAGAGTAGAAGCAAGGACTAAACAATTAAGAGAATTGGCTCAAAGTTTAGATGAAAAAGTTAAAGAAAGAACAAGAGAATTGCGTATTCAACGCGACAGAATAATGGCAATTATTACTAATTTAGTCGATGGGTTAATAGTTATAGATAAAGATAAGAACATAGTCTTAGTTAATCCAAACGCTGAAAAATTTTTGGGCATTAAAGCAGGTGATATTCAAAAAAAATCTATTGATAAGTTAATTAAAAAGAATAATACAATCAAAGAACTTTTTAATTTGATTAATCAAAAAGGCGAAAAGAATATTTTTAGAGAAGAATTTGCATTAAAAGATCCCCAAAGGTTGGTTTTAGAAGTAAGTACAACATTATTAGAGACAGGCGAAACAGTTATTATTTTGCACGATATTACAAGAGAAAAATTAGTTGAAGAAATGAAGACAGATTTTGTTTCAATTGCGGCACATCAATTAAGAACACCTGTTTCTGCTATAAAGTGGTCGCTGAAAATGATTTTAGATGGAGATTTAGGTAGCATTAAAAAAGAGCAAAGAGAATTTTTAGAAAAAGCATACGAATCAAATGATAGAATGATTAGATTAATAAACGATCTTTTAAATGTTAGTAGAATTGAAGAGGGTAGGTTTCTTTATAATATTCAAAAAAAAGATATAAAAGATATAATAAATAATGTTATTAATCGTTCAAAAACCATAGTAGAAAAAAAGGGATTGGAACTGCAGTTTTTATTTCCAAAGAAAAAAATACCAGATATAGAAGTAGATGTTGAAAAAATTGAGCTTGCTATTCAGAATTTATTAGATAATGCCATTACTTATACCAAACCAGGTGGAAAAGTAACAATATCTATCGATTACAAAGAGCCATATAAAGAATTATTAATTTCGATTAAAGATACAGGCGTGGGTATTCCAAAAGATGAACAAAAGAGGATATTTTCAAAATTTTTTCGAGGTTCAAATGCTATAAAAATAGATACAGATGGTTCTGGTCTTGGACTTTTTATTGTTAAAAATATAATTGAGGCGCATAATGGAAAGATATGGTTTGAGTCCAAAGAAGGTAAGGGTACTACTTTTTATTTTACACTGCCAATTCATCAGAAAATTTAAATTATTGCATTTTTGTATTGTTATTGTTATAATTTTAAACATAAAAAAATAAAATCGTTTAAGATTTAATTAATAAAATTTAAATGGCTGAAAATAAAAATTTTTAATAATATTTTTTAATATGCCTCAAAAAATTTTAATTATTGAGGATGAGAAGATAATTTATAATTTACTCGCAAAAAAACTTTCTTTTGAGGGATATAATGTTTTTATAGCCAAAGATGGAGAAGAAGGGTTGATTAAATTAAGAAAAATAAAGCCTGATTTAGTACTTTTAGATATTATTATGCCCAAAAAAAATGGTTTTGAAGTTATGGAAGAAATGCAAAAAGATGAAATTTTAAAAAAGATTCCAGTGATTGTTATTTCAAATTCAGGTCAACCAGTTGAAATCGAAAGAGTTAAAAAATTAGGAGCAAAAGATTGGTTTATAAAAACAGATTTCGACCTTCAAGAGATAATTAAAAAAGTCAAAAAACAAATAGGTAAATAGAGTTAATTCGTTTTTATAATTTATGTCCCAAAAAATTTTAATTATTGAGGACGACAAATATTTAAGGAGTATTATCATCAAAAAATTAAATTTAGAAAATTTTCAAGTTGTTGAGGCACAAGATGGAGAAGAAGGTTTAAATTTAATAGTAAAAGAGAATCCTGATTTGGTTTTACTTGATCTTATTTTGCCTGGCCCTATTAATGGATTTGAGGTTTTATCAAGAATAAAAAAACTTCCTGAATTATCTTCCATTCCTGTTATTATTCTTTCAAATTTGGGACAAAAAGAAGATATTGATAAAGGGCTATCTCTTGGCGCAAGTGATTATTTGGTTAAAGCATATTTTACCTTAGAAGAAATTGTTGACAAGGTTAAAAAAATAATAAATAATAAAAATAAATAAAAATAGTTTTTATAACTTTTATTTGTAAACACTTATTTAATGGTCGAAATTAATAAATAAAATTAAAAAATTATGAATGTCGGATATATTATTTTAATAATAGTTATTTTTATCGGTTTGTGGTTTATTGGGGCTTACAATAGTTTTATAAAAAGAAGAAATAGGGTTCAGGAATCATGGTCTGATATAGAGGTGCAACTTAAAAGAAGATATAATTTGATACCAAATTTAGTTGAGACGGTGAAGGGTTATGCTAGTCATGAAAAAGGAATTTTTGAAAATGTTACCCAGGCAAGAGCAAGGGCGCTTCAAGCAGAAAGTATACAAGAAAAAGCAAATGCCGAAAGAGAACTTACTGGAGCATTAAAATCACTTTTTGCTGTTGCTGAAAATTATCCAAATCTACGTGCCTCTGAAAATTTTCAAAAACTTCAAGATGAATTAACTGATACAGAAGATAAAATTCAAGCAGCAAGAAGATTTTATAATGGAAATGTTAGAGATTACAATACCAGCCTTGAGGTTTTTCCGAATAACATTGTTGCTTCTCTTTTTAATTTCAAGAAGGCGGAATTTTTCGAATTGGAGGAAGAGGAGAAAGAAGAGGCCCGCAAGGCACCCGATGTAAAGTTTTAATTTTAGTTTTCCTAATTTTTTAGTAATTATGAAATTAATCCATTTTGTAAATGGAAATTTTATTGATTCAAAAAAGGCATTGATTCGAGTTGATGACTTGGGGATATTGAGGGGTTTTGGCGTTTTTGATTATTTAAGAACATATAATCAAAAACCATTTTTACTTGATGATCATATTGATCGTTTTTTAAATTCGGCTAAATATGCAGGGCTCAGTGTGCCTTATAAAAAAGATGAAATAAAAGAGGTTATCTATAAACTCATCAAAAAAAATAATTTTTATGCAAGTCAAAAACAAAATATCGAATATGCTTTTAGAATTGTTTTAACCGGAGGTGAAAGTGAAGATTCTAAGATTTCGAAGAAACCTTCTTTTTTTATTTTAACCGAAGAGCCACACGTTCCACCAAGTAATATCTATAAAAACGGTGCTAAGGTTTTTTTACTTAATTATCAAAGAGAATGTCCTGAAGCAAAAACAACTAATTATTTTGTCCCTTTAAGAATTTGGAAGGACGTTAAAGAAAAAGGTGGATTTGAGGTTTTATATCATTTTCAAGGAAAGGTAACCGAATGTTCTACAAGTAATTTTTTTATTGTAAAAAACCAAAAAGTGATTACTCCAAAGTCTAATATTTTAAAAGGGATAACTAGAAAAATTGTACTTGATATAATCAATGGTAAAATTGGATACAAAGAAGAAGATTTTTCATTAAAACAAGTTTTTGAGGCAGATGAAGCATTTCTAACGTCTACCGATAAAGAAATAGTTCCTGTAGTAAAAATTGATAATTTGAAAATTGGTAAATATGGCAGAGTTGGAAAAATAACACAAAAAATATCTTCCCTTTTTCAAGATTTTATTAGGGAAGGTAAATTTTAAGTTCTCATATGTCAACGACTTATGATATTATTGAAAGTAATATTAGAAAAACTATATTTTTAATTGTAGGATTTTTGATTTTAATCATTGGGCTTGGTTGGTATATTTCTTGGTGGTTGGGTAGTCCTATCATTTTAATTTTGGCGATAATTTTTAGCATCGCGATGAGTTTTTTAAGTTTTTGGGAATCTGATAAAATCATTTTTTCAATAACAGGAGCTTCTGAAATTGATAAAAAAGATTTACCATTTCTTTACAGAATTGTAGAAAATTTATCTATTACATCTGGATTGCCGATGCCAAAAATTTATTTAATAAATGATCAAGCGCCTAATGCTTTTGCTACTGGTAGAGATCCAAAACATAGTGCTATTGCCATAACTTCTGGACTTTTGGAAAAATTAGATAAATCAGAAATCGAAGGAGTTATTGCTCATGAAATGTCCCATATTCAAAATAGAGATACTCTTATTTCTACCGTAGTAGTTGTTTTAGTTGGCTTTATTACTATACTGGCAGATTGGTTTTTAAGAATAGGTTTTTGGCGAGATGATAGAGATGAAGGTGATGGAGGAAATTTAAGGATAATTTTGGGAATTTTAGGATTTATTTTTATTATTCTGTCTCCTTTAGTTGCTAAAATAATTCAGTTTGCTGTATCAAGAAAAAGAGAATTTTTAGCAGATGGAAGTGCTGCATTAATGACGCGCTATCCTGAAGGTCTTGCTAGAGCACTTGAAAAAATTTCTCAAGATCAAACAAAATCAAAATATGATACCCCATCTTTGGCTCACTTATATATTGTTAGTCCTTTTAAGGGAGAGGGGGCAGATAAATGGTTAAATAAAATTTTTTCTACTCATCCACCAATTGAAGAGCGAATTAAAATTTTACGAAATATGAATTTATAATAAATTTAAAAACATCACTTGAAAAATATAGTTTATTTTTGTATTATTTAATAAAGGTTTAAAAATTGTATATTAAAAAACATTAAAATTTATGGTTCAGCAGTGGGGTCCAATAACAGTCCAGGCCCTTCAAAATGCTTGGCAATCATTTATAAATTTTCTTCCACAACTTTTGGGTGGTATTATTATTTTTATAATTGGTTGGATTATAGCAAAAGCAGTAGGAAAACTTGTAGAAACACTTTTAAACCAAATTAAAATTAATGAATATCTTAAAAGAATTGGTTGGCAAGAATCGTTTGAAAAAGCAGGGATAAAATTAAATGCCTCAGGTTTTTTTGGGGAATTTACAAAATGGTGTTTAATTATTATTTTTTTAATGATCTCTTGCGATGTCGTTAATCTTAATCAACTCGCAAATTTTTTAGCGAAAGTTGTTGGCTATATTCCTAATCTTTTGTTTGCAGGATTGATTTTTATTGGTGCTGTTATTGCTTCCGATTTTACTTATCGTATTGTTTTAGCAACTAGCGATAAGACAAAAATTTCTTATTCTGGATTAGTTGGAACATTTGTTCGTTGGTTAATTTGGATTGTCGCTATTTTGATAATTTTGATTCAACTTAAAATAACTCCTACACTTGTTAATGCTTTTATTTTTGGAATTATTGGAATGTTTTCCTTGGGTTTTGGTTTAGCATTTGGTCTTGGAGCAAAAGATATAGTTAAAGATATTCTTGAAGAGCTAAAAGGAAAACTTTCTCGGAAATAATAGTTAATTTACTTTAAAATATTATGGACTTTTTTAAAAAGGCAATATCTAAAAATATAGTAATTCTCATTGTTTTAATAGTGTTTTTACTAGTTTCTTTTATTATCTATATTCTAATAAATTCTAATATTTTAAAAGAAAAAGAACAAACTATTCGTGATGAATCTCGAATAAGGGATTTAAAAATGTTTAAACCTGCTTTAGAACTTTATTTTAAAGAAAATGGAAGATTTATTATTGAAACATCCGGAGGAAGATGTATTGAAAATTGGGATGAATTTGCTACTCTTTTAAGGCCATATCTGGAAATTGAAGAAATCCCAAAAGATCCTTTATGGCCGGAACAGTGTTATTGGTATATTTCTTCTTCTGATGGTTCCAAGTTTAAAATTTTAGCTAAAATGGAGACAAAATCAGATATAGCTCAAAAAGATTGGGGTGAATTTCCAGATTTTTTTGAAATTTTTTCAAATACCCCTGGGTCGGCAAGTTTAGAATACAATCCAAAATGGTTGGGTGGTGATATGCCATCAAAATCTCTTTTTCCCAAAAGAGAAAAAGTATTTATCGACAATCAAAGCGCTATGGACCTGGTAAATATTCAGGTTAAGATTAATGTTTTTTGGAAGCAGGGCAT
>JAQVET010000029.1 GCA_028697615.1 Minisyncoccota bacterium | reverse complement strand
CATCTTTACTTCTAAAATTTAAAGATATCATATTAAAATTATTCTTGTGTTAATTTTTTTGTTTTTTATAATTTAATCAATAAAATTTCACAATAAATAATCTATAACTACTATTTGGTATTATTTTGATTCAGCCCTGCTGCATCTCCGAATTCCCTGCTTGCTTCTTCAAATTGAGACATCAGTGTATTTAATGTCTGACTATCTTTATCAATCTCCTGAGTAATAGTATTAATTTCAGCATCACTAGGATAAGATGGCTGTTTGCCTGCTGCTAAATCCTCATAATATTTTTTAGTTGGATCAACAAGTTTTTTTATATCATTAGTTAATTTTAATATAGCAGCATTTCTTTGCTCCAGTACATCAATAAGTTTTAAACCACTTTCTTTTATTTTTGGATCACTTTGTGACTCTACCATGGTCTTAAATTCAGCAACTGTAGCATTTAAGGTTTTAATTTTTGCCACTGTATTGTCAAATTTTACTTGACTTTCTTCTAAATCTTTAACTATGCCACTATAATCTTTTGTCTTATCTTTTTCTTCTATATTTAAAAATAAATTATTAGCTTCTTGTAGCTCAGTAGCTATTTCACTGGATAAACTATCAATTTCCTTCATTTTATTTATAAAATCATTAGAAAGTTTTCCAGTATTTGATCCCCCAGTAATTTGCAAAATACCTAGTATTACTAAAACTACTCCCAATAATATACCAATTATATTAAGTACCTTATAGCCACCTTTTTTTGGCTCAGTATTCTCAGTATTATTTGTATTATTTTCAGTTTTAATATCTTCGGTTTCCATAAAAATAAAAAATAAATTAATAAATTTTTATCGACTTTTTCTTTTAGTAAATATTTATTCCAATAATTATTTTAAAAAAATAATTTGGCTCACTTAATTATAATATAATTTTAATAATATTTGAATATTAAAATTAATGATGAAATACCAACATAGAGAGGATAGTTTTTAAAACCAATTTAAAAAAACTACTAACTTAAAAATTTAAAAATAGTAAACCAGCCAGCTATCTTTCTACTTTGATTTAAAATTATTCTACTCTTTTTATTTTTTTTATATTTTGATTAAAAGATATTTTTACTTTTTTTAAAAAATAATTTTATTTATATTTTAAACACGAAATTAACTTTATTAAAATAATTTTAAATTGTCTTAAATAATAAACTTGAAAAAGATTAAAAAACCGTATATGATAAATAAATTATTGTTAAAATTATGGGAATTGAAGAGAAAAAAATATTAAATATTTTAAATCTATCTTTGGCTGATAATCTTAGTGCTCTTTATAAAATTATTGATTTTTGCACACTACCATCAAAAGTTTTTACTCTTTCAAGGCAAGATTTTTCAAAACTAAATTTAAAATCTTCAACAATTGATAATTTTTTAAATAAAATTTCAAAATACAATCCAGATAAGGAATGGAAAAATTTGGAAAATACTGGTGTGCAAATGATAACAATTGACGAAAAAAACTACCCCCCGCTTCTTAAGGAAATATATCAACCTCCAATTGCTTTGTATATTAAGGGTAAATTGCTTGAAAATGAAACATATCTTTCAGTTGTAGGAACAAGAATTCCTTCTGATTATGGAAAATTAGTTGTTGAAACCCTTATTTCAGAACTTGCAAATTCAAATTTAACAATAGTCAGCGGAATGGCGAAAGGTATCGATAGCTTGGCGCATAAAGCCGCTCTTGAAAATAGTGCAAGAACAATTGCCGTGCTGGGTAGTGGGCTTGATATAGTTTATCCAAGAGAAAATAAAACATTAGCAAAAAGTATTGAAAATCGAGGAGCATTAATTTCAGAATTTCCACTAGGAACCAAACCAAAAAGAGAAAATTTTCCACAAAGAAATAGAATTATTGCTGGAATGTCAATTGGTACGCTTGTTGTTGAGGCAAAAGAGAAAAGTGGCTCTTTAATCACTGCGGGACTTGCCTTAAATGAAGGACGAGAAATTTTTGCGGTACCAGGATCAATATTTTCTAAAACATCAGAAGGCACAAATAATCTTATTAAAGATGGATCAGCCCACGTTGTTACTTGTGCTGCTGATATTTTATCGGTGTTTGATCTTGCAGTGGGAGAAAAAATAAAAAAAGAAATTAAAGGTGAAAATGAAGAAGAAAATCTTATATTAAGATCAATTAGTGAGGAAGTAAAAACACCAGAAGAAATAATAAAGGAAACAAATTTAGAAACATCGATAGTTATTTCCAATTTAATTTTAATGGAGGTTAAGGGGAAAATTAAAAAAATTGGCTCCAAATATAAAATAAATAATTAATAAATAATTAAAATAAAATGAAACTAATAATTGTAGAATCACCCACAAAAGCAAAAATCATTCAAAATTTTTTAGGAAACAAGGACTTTGATGTTGTTTCCTCTGGAGGACACATTCGTGATTTGCCACAAAAAAAACTTGGTGTTGATATTGAAAAAAATTTTCAGCCAACGTATGTTATACTACCAAAAGCAAAAAAAACAGTCTCTCTTTTAAAAAATAAAATTAAAAATTCAGAGTCTATAATTTTGGCTACAGATGAAGATAGAGAAGGAGAAAGCATCGCCTGGCATATTTTGCAATCTATTAATATAAAGCCTCAAAAACCACATAGACGAATAGTTTTTCATGAAATTACAAAACAAGCAATTGAAAAGGCACTTAAAAATCCAAGAGACATTGATATGAACCTGGTAAATGCCCAACAGGCAAGAAGAATACTTGATCGTTTGTTTGGCTACAAGCTCTCTCCTCTTTTATGGAAAAAAATATCCAAGGGTCTTTCTGCTGGCAGGGTTCAATCGGTAGCAGTAAGATTAATTTGTGAAAGAGAAAAAGAAATAGAAAATTTTATCCCCCAGGAATATTGGACAATTATTGCTAATCTTTGCAAAATTGAAGATGCAAAATCAAAAAATAAAAATAACGAATTTGAAGCGCTTTTAATTAAAAAAAATAAAAAAATAATTCCAAAATTAGGTATTAAAACAAAAAAAGAGGCATATAAAATTTTAAAAGATTTAGAAGGAGCAATATATAAAGTAGAAAAAATTGAAAAAAAAGAAATAAAGCGCAATCCCCTTCCTCCATTTATTACCTCAACATTGCAGCAAACTGCCTATAATAAATTTAAATGGTCTGCTAAATATACAATGAAAATTGCCCAGCAACTTTATGAAACTGGTTATATTACTTATCATCGTTCCGATTCTTTAAATCTATCAAATTCAGCGCTTGAGATGGCAAAAAACTTTATAATTAAAAATTTTGGAAAAAATTATTATCAATTTCGAAAATATAAAACAAAATCAAAAACTGCCCAAGAAGCACATGAAGCAATAAGACCAACTTTTGCTGAAAATTCACCAGAAAAATTAAAAAATAAACTAGAAAAAAATCAATTTAAACTTTATGATCTAATCTGGCGAAGATTTATTGCCAGCCAAGCCAGTCAAGCTATTTTTGCCTCCCAAATTATAAATATTAGCGCTAAAAATTATACATTTCAAGCAACGGGTCAAACCTTAAAATTCGATGGATTTTTAAAATTTTATCCAATTCAATACAAAGAAAATACATTGCCACTTTTGCAAAAAGATGAAATTTTAAAATTAAAAAAACTAACTCCCGCCCAACACTTTACGAAACCACCCTCTCGATACACCGAAGCAACACTCATTAAAATGTTAGAAAAATATGGCATTGGAAGACCATCGACATATGCACCAATTATTTCAACAATTCAAGAGAGAAACTATGTCGAAAAAGATGAAAATAAGAAACTCCAACCAACAGAGATAGGCATATTAACAAATAATTTGCTTGTTGAAAATTTTCCAAATATTATTAATGTAGATTTTACCAAAAAAATAGAAGATAAATTAGATGATGTGGCTTCTGGCAAAATAGAATGGCAAAAAGTTGTAGGTGATTTTTATTTTCCATTTGAAAAAATATTACTTCAAAAAGAAAAAGATCTTCCCCCAAAAAGTAATTTATGGCAAGAAACAAAAGAAATTTGTCCTAAATGCAAGGCTCCTCTGGTTTTAAAATATGGACGTTTTGGTAAATTTTATGCCTGCTTAAATTGGCCAAAATGTAAATATACCAAAGATTTCAAAGAAACATTAGATCTTCCCTGTCCAAAATGCAAAAATGGCAAAATTATAAAAAGAAAAACCAAAAAAGGGAAAATTTTTTATGGATGTTCAAATTGGCCAAAATGCGATTTTTCAAGCTGGAAAAAGCCAAAATAAATGATATAATAAATAAGAAATAAGTGCTGATAATTAAAGAATTTGAAGTGGATATACACCACAAAATAATTAAATTTTAAACAAGGTTAAAATCAAAATTCAAAAGTCAAAACCAAAAACGTTCAAAATGTTCGAAATGTTCAAACTATTCGATATGTTCGATTATATACCGCAGGTTCACGAAGTGAACCGAGGACATTAGCGAAGCATTTGTTGTACTTAATTTGTAATAGATAATTTAATTCTTTAATTCTTTAATTTTTTAATCCGTTAATTTTTTAATTGCCTATGAACCGTATTCTTACAACAGAAAAAGTAACATGGATTGATATAAAAAATCCAACTGATAAAGATATTAATATAATTTCAGCAAATTTTCCTTTTCATCCATTTGTATTAGAAGAATTGACCAGAGAAATACGCCATCCAAGAATAGAAAATTATGGTAATTATTTATTTTTTGTTATCCATTATCCTTATTTTGATAGAAAAAATCAAGAAACTAAACCTAAAGAAATTGATTTTTTAATAACTGAAAATAAAATTATCACAATTCATCAATCAACAATTCTACCTGTTGAATCCCTTTTTATAAATCTCCAACTTTATCCTGAAAAACAAAAAGAAGCAATAAAAGAGGGAACAATGGGCCTTTTATATATTATTTTAGAAGAAATATTAAAATCGTTAACGCCAAAATTTAATAATATTGATAAAAAATTAGATCAAATAGAAGAAGAAATTACACGAGGAGAATATAAAAAAACAATCAATAGAATATTTTTTATCAAAAAAGATATTTTAAACCTTGAGAAAATTTTATCTCCGCAAAAAAAAGTCTTTGACATACTCCAGGAAGAAGGGGCTAAATTACTTGGTAAAAATTCTAAACCTTTTTTACATGAAATTTTTAACGACTTTCTCGCTCAAAAATCAATTTTAGATAGTTTCAGACAAACTATCTTTGCTTTAGACAATACTAACACCTCACTTCTTTCAATAGAAACAAATGAAATAATAAAAATTTTAACTATTGTTACTTTAATATTATTACCTCTGCAATATATCACTAATATCTTTATAAATCAATCAACTTTAATGTGGATATTGATCTCTTTACAAATACTTTTTATAACATTTATTTTAGGATATTTTAAAATTAAAAAATGGCTTTAGATAACTAACAACTTAAAATAGTATTGATTAAGTATTAAAGTATTAAAGTATTAAAGTATTAAAGTATTAAAGAAATTACTACAAATAAAAAACTAAACTCTAAATAAGATCAAATATCAAAACCTAAAAACTTAAAACTAACAATTCGAACATCTCCAATAATTTACAACTCATTGGCATAAATCTGGCGTTTTTTTTGTGGCGTTAATCTACTTCTACACTTACCTCTTGACAAAAGATTTTTATTTTAATAAAATAAAAATTAGCAATTAAAGGTCGAGAGTGCTAAAATTATAAATTATAGAAAATATGAAAATAAAACCACTTTCAGATTATGTTCTTATTGAACCAATCGAGGAAGAAAAAGAAACAAAATCTGGAATTATTATTCCAGAAACCGTTGAAAAAGAAAGACCAGAAAAAGGTAAAATAATTGCTGTTGGGCCAGGAAAAAAACTCTCATCAGGAAAAATTATGGAGATGAGTGTTAAACAAGGAGATACTGTCCTTTTTAAAAAATATGGACCCGACGAAATAAAGGTCGATGACAAAGAATATCTTATTTGTAGAGAAGAAGATATTCTTGCTATTATTGAATAAAAAATTAATTTTATAAAAATTATGGCAAAACAAATTAAATATTCAGAAAAGGCTAGACAAAAACTTTCAAAAGGTGTAAATAAACTTGCCAACGCCGTAAAGGTTACATTAGGACCAAGAGGCAGAAATGTTGTATTGGATACTGGATTTGGAGCACCAGATATCACAAACGATGGAGTAAGTATCGCCAAAGAAATTGAGCTAGAAGACAAATTAGAAAATCTCGGTGCAGAGATTTTAAAAGAAGTTGCTTCAAAAACTAATGATCTTGCAGGTGATGGAACAACAACTGCTGTTGTTTTAGGGCAAGCATTAATAAAGGAAGGATTTAAGAATGTTACCGCTGGTGCTAATCCCCTCTCTTTAAGACGAGGTATTGATAAAGGGGTAGAAAAAGTAGTGGAAGCCTTGAATAATCTTTCAAAAAAGATTGAAAGCAAGGAAGATTTAATTAATGTAGCCACTATCTCGGCTGAAGATGAAAAAATGGGAAAATTAATTGCTGATGTATTTGATGAAGTTGGAAAGGATGGTGTCGTAACAGTTGAAGAATCAAAAACCTTAGGACTTGAAAAAGAATTAGTTGAAGGAATGCAATTTGATCAAGGTTATATTTCTCCCTACATGATAACAAATCCTGATACGATGAAAGCAATCTATGATAACCCATATATTTTAATAACAGATAAAAAAATTTCAGCAATTAACGAAATCCTTCCAATTATTGAAAAAATAACATCAGCTGGAAAGAAAGATTTTGTTATTATTGCTGATGAAGTTGAAGGAGAAGCACTAGCAACACTTGTATTAAATAAAATTAGAGGAACATTTAACACACTGGCAGTTAAAGCACCAGGATATGGAGACAGAAGAAAGGAAATGTTAACAGATATCGCAATCCTAACTGGAGGTCAGGTAATCTCTGAAGAACTTGGTCTTAAACTGGAAAATGTAGAACTTGATATGCTGGGACAAGCAAGACGAGTAGTTTCTACAAAGGACAATACAACAATTATTGAAGGAAAAGGTGCTAAAAAAGATATTGAAGCAAGAGTAGAACAAATTAAAAGAGAAATTGAAATGACCGATTCAGATTTTGATAAAGAAAATCTTCAAGAAAGATTAGCAAAACTTTCCGGAGGTGTTGCGGTAATCCGAGTTGGAGCAGCAACAGAGGTTGATCAAAAACAAAAACAACAAAAAATTGAAGATGCTGTGGCTGCTACAAGAGCCGCTATTGAGGAAGGAATTGTTCCTGGAGGCGGTGTGGCTCTAGTAAGGTGTATCGAAGCACTTTCTAAAATTGATGTTAAGAAAGAAGAAAAAATTGGTATTGACATTCTTAGAAAAGCAATGGAAGCACCACTACGTCAAATCGCTAAAAATGCAGGCGTTGACGAAGGTGTTGTGGTACAAAAGGTTAAAGAAGGAGAAGGTGATTTTGGATTTAACGCTCAAACCTTAACATATGAAAACTTGATTAAAAGAGGAGTTGTTGATCCTAAAAAAGTTGTAAGATGTGCTCTGCAAAATGCTGCATCAGCAGCTGGAACACTTCTAACAACAGAATGTATTGTTGCTGAAAAACCAGAAAAGAAAGAAGAAACACCACCAATGCCACAAATGCCAGAGTATTAAAAATAGTTAAAATAATATACTCTAATAATAAGAAAACCCCAAATTATTTTGGGGTTTTCTTGATTTTCTGGGAAAATAATATAAAATATAATTATTGGAGAGGTGCCGGAGTGGACTAACGGAACGGCCTGGAGCGCCGTGCCTCGTAAGGGGCTCGTGGGTTCGAATCCCACCCTCTCCGCCAATTTTTCTAAATGTGATATTTGGCTGTATGTTTTAATTAAAATCCGAACTTATTTTCAGGAAAACCTCGATGCTGACCTTTAGCCCGCCACTTGCAGCGGCGGGCGGGGAAACCCGTCGACTCGCGGACAAAAAATTTTCCCGCCTCCTGACCTTAAATTATTTTTATGAAATCATCTATTTGGAAAACTATTTGGCAGGTTTCTGATAAAATTTTAGGATACATCTTTATATTATTTGGTATTTGTTATTTTGTAATTCTTATTCTTATTTTTGTTCAAGAAAAATCTGACTGGTATGACACAATGACGATCTTTACTATTTTTTATGCAATTGATATTCTAACAGCAATAGCAATCCACCTACCAATATGGGTACAGATAATTTATTTCCCTTGTTTTCTTTTCTTTTATTATACGCGGGCTTATAAATTTTTTTATTCTCTCAACCTTGGAATAAATTATGATTTTGTTTGGACTCTACCACAGAAAATTAATAATTTTTTTGGAATTTCTCTCCAAGGGAAGATCATCGATTTTATATTTTGGTCAGGATTTATTTGCACACTTTTGCTTTTTTTAATGCAAATCAAAGCCTGGATTTTAAAATTTTTAATTAAAAGAAATGTTGGTTTTGCTTTAGAAGTTGAAAAAGAAGCAAAAGAACAGCTAATGAATAAAAAAATAAAATATGGGACAAATCAAATAGAAAAACCTTTGACCACAAAACAAAAAATTAAAAAAGGCATTTTTTA
>JAQVET010000028.1 GCA_028697615.1 Minisyncoccota bacterium | reverse complement strand
TGTTAAAATTTTACTCTTCCATATTATAGTTTTATATTACTTTATAACTTATTAGTCGAATAATCTTCCTTAATTTCAAGGAAATCCGTATAAATAGAAATTATTAGTCAAATTATAAAATTTAATAGTAAAATATAAATAAACATATGATTTATATTTCTTCTGACCATAGAGGTTTTAAATTAAAAGAAGATTTAAAAAAAGAACTTAAGAGAATAGGAGAAGATTTTAAAGATTTGGGACCATTTAAATTTAAATCTTCTGACGATTATCCTGATTTTGCTAAAAAAGTTGCTCAAAAAATTTCTAAAAACCCAGAACAAAACAGGGGTATTTTAATTTGTGGAAGTTCTGTGGGCATGCTTATTGTCGCCAATAAATTTAAAAATGTAAGAGCTGCTCCAGCAATAAATAAGGAAATTGTTCGTATGTCAAAATCTCACAATAATTCTAATATTCTTTGTTTTGCTGCCGATTTTATTTCAGTAAGAAAAGCAAAAAAACTTTTAGACATATGGCTTAAAGAGCCATTTTCTCAAGATATTCGCCATAAAAGAAGATTGGAAAAAATTCAAAAAATTGAAAAAGAAAATTTTAAATAAATTATTACAAGAATTTATGAATAAAAGAGATAATGAAAAAAAACAAGCAAAAGAAAGAATTGAAAAATTAAAAAAAATTATAAATAAAGCAAGATATGCTTATCATGTATTAGATAAACCCATAATGCCAGATGATGTTTTAGATTCTTTAAAACATGAACTTTTTGAACTTGAACAAAAATATCCGGAATTCATAACCCCAGATTCTCCTACTCAAAGAATAGGTGGCAAACCACTTAAAAAATTCAAAAAAGTTAAACATAAGGTTTCTCAATGGTCATTTAATGATGCTTTTTCAGAAAAAGAGATATATGATTTTGATAAAAGAATAAAAAAGGAACTCAATCTATCTCAAGTTGACTATACTGCTGAATTAAAAATTGACGGACTTCATATTATTTTAACCTATGAAAATGGACTTTTTGTTTTAGGAGCAACAAGAGGTGATGGAGAAATAGGTGAAGATGTTACTCAAAACTTAAAGACAATAGAAAGCTTACCGCTAAGATTAAACGAAGACGTTTCACTGGTAGCAGAGGGGGAAGTTTATATTAAAAAAAGTGTTTTTGAAAAAATAAACAAAAAAAGAGAAAAAGAAGGGCTCCCACCACTGGCAAATCCAAGAAATGCTGCTGCTGGTGGTGTCCGTCAACTTGATCCTAAGGTTGCTCGTGAAAGACACCTTGATTGTTTTGTTTATGATTACTCCTGGCCAGAAGAAAATATACCTCCAACCCAGCAGGAAGAATTAAAAAAGTTGGAAAAGATTGGTTTTAAAGTAGAAAAAAACTATAAATATTGTCAAAATATTAATGAGATAATTTCTTTTTGGGAAAAATGGCAAAAGCAAAGGAACTCCTTAGATTACTGGATAGATGGTATTGTTGTTAAAGTTAATAAAAGAGAATATCAAAAAAAACTCGGCTATACTGGTAAAGCGCCAAGGTGGGCTATTGCTTTTAAATGGCCAGGAGCAGAGCAAACAACCATTGTAAAGAATATAATAATTCAGGTTGGCAGAACTGGTAAATTAACCCCTGTCGCAGTGCTTGAGCCAGTAAATGTAGGAGGTAGCGTTGTTAGTCGAGCCACACTTCATAATGCAGATGAAATTGAAAGATTAGGAATTAAAATTGGAGATACTGTTATTATTCAAAAAGCAGGAGATGTTATTCCCCAGGTGATAAAAGTTATACCAGAATTAAGACCGAAAAATGCAAAAGAATTTAAAATGCCTTTGGTTTGTCCTTTTTGCAAATCAAAAATTATAAAACCGAAAGGAGAAATAAATCATTATTGCTTAAATAAAAATTGCGCTGCCAAAAGAAAAAATCAACTTTATTATTTTGTTTCAAAAAAGGCATTTGATATTGTTGGTTTGGGACCTAGAATTATTGATAGATTTATGGATGAAGGTCTTATTTCCGATGCCCCGGATATATTTTTACTTAGAAAAGAAGATATCAAAGCCCTGGAAAGATTTGATGAAAAATCTGCCCAAAATATTATTGATTCAATAAATTCAAGAAGAGAAGTTGATCTTTCAAGATTAATTATTGCTTGTCAAATTAAATATATTGGCCAGGAAACTGCTAAACTTTTAGAAAAAAAATTTGGAAGCAAAATTAGAAATATTAAAGAATTTATAGATTTTTTTCAATCAATTCCAAAAGAAAAACTAGAAGAAATAGATGAAATTGGACCAAAGGTTTCAAATTCGATTAAAAATTGGTTTTCAAAAAAAGAAAATATACAATTTCTTAAAAAACTTGACAGCGTGGGAGTTAAAATTAAACCACTATCTCAAATCAAACAAAAAAACCAAAAATTAAAAGGTTTAACATTTGTTTTCACGGGAGAACTTAAATCAATGACGAGGCAAGAAGCGGAAGAAACAGTAGAACAAATGGGAGGCAGGGCGACAAATTCTGTTTCAAAAAATACTGATTTTGTAGTAGTTGGAGAAAACCCTGGTTCAAAATATGAAAAAGCAAAAAAAATAGGAGTAAAAACAATTGATGAAGGACAATTTTTAAAAATGATAAAAAATTAAACCAATCAGCGCATAAAAAATTTAACAAAGAAATTTTTTCTATAAAATAAAATTTATTGGTGTAATTTAAAAAATTAATAACCAAAACTAACCATATTTAGGATAACAACATTTTTTGTATTTCATTGGCTTTCCAGTTGTAGGATCAATTTTACCACAAGGACAAGGATCATTACGTCCAACCTTAGGTTTACTACTAACTTGAGAAATATTTTTTGAATTACTGGGTGTGGAAAAATTTTGAGATATTTTAGAAGACAAGTGTTCTTTATTTGCTATTTGCACTAAATTATTTTTTTCTGACTGGACTTTTAAGATTGTCTCCACAATATTATTTTTAATATTTTTTAGCATTTCACGAAAAAGAATTGTTCCATCTTTGCGATATGCTACTACAGGATCAATCTGTCCATAAGCTCGAAGGCGAACACTATCTCGAAGTGCTTCCATATCTTCAAGGTGCTGCCTCCAAAAAAAGTCATAATTTCTTAAAAAAAGAAAACGTATAAAATCTACAAATTTATCTTGCAACCCATTTTTAAGTTCCATTAGTTTTTCTTGAAATAATTTTTCATCTCCTTCTATTTCTTTATTAATTTCCACTAAAAAATTTGTCAAATAATTTTCATCTCCTTCTAAAATTTTTCTTCTTTCTTTGTAAATTTTTTCTCTTTGTTTGTTTAAAACATCATCAAAATCTAAAAGATGCTTTCTCAAGTCAAAATTATATCCTTCTACTTTTTGTTGAGCAGATTCAATAGAGCGAGAAATAATCTTATTCTCGATAGGAAGATCTTCTGGAAAATTAAAACGTTCCATTAAATTTTTTAAACGATCCCCGCCAAAAATTCTCATTAAATCATCTTCTAAAGACACAAAAAACATTGACTCTCCTGGATCTCCTTGCCTACCTGCTCTTCCTCTTAATTGATCATCAATTCTTCTTGATTCGTGGCGCTCTGAACCAATGACACAAAGACCTCCTATTTCTCTTATTTTTTCTTGCTCTTCTTTATCTGGGGGATTACCACCCAAAATAATATCAACTCCTCTACCGGCCATATTAGTAGCGACAGTCACTGCTCCCCATTTTCCTGCCTGAGCAATGATTTCTCCTTCTTTTTCATGATTTTTAGCATTTAAAAGACTGTGAGATATTCCCTCTCTTTTTAAAAGCATTGATAATTTTTCATTTTTATTAATAGAAGTAGTACCGACTAAAACAGGTTGCCCTTTTTGATGCCTTTTTTTAATTTCTTCAATAATTGCTCTATACTTACCATTTTCATTTTTATAAATTTTATCTTGATGATCAATTCTTATCATTGGTTTATTAGTAGGAATGGGAATGACATCAAGACCATAAACTTTTTCAAACTCTTCGGCTGACGAAAGAGCAGTGCCTGTCATACCAGCAAGTTTTTCATACATTCTAAAATAATTTTGAAAAGAAATTGTAGCCAAAGTTTGAGATTCTTTTTGAATTTCCACTCCTTCTTTTGCTTCAATTGCCTGGTGAAGACCCTCGGAATAACGCCTTCCTGGCATTAATCTTCCTGTAAATTCATCAACAATAATAACCTGACCATTTTTTACTACATATTCCCTATCTCTTAAATAATTAACATTTGCGCGAAGAGCATTTTCTAAATGATGAACATAGGTAATATCCATTTCCTCCCACGGATCCTTACCTAATATCTTAACAATTTTATCTTGACCCTCTTTTGTCAAAAAAGATGTTTTTTGTTTTTCATCAATAATATAATCAACTTCTTTTTTTAATCTTTTTATAATTTGATCGCATTCTTTATAAATATCTGTTACCTCTTCAGATGGAGCAGAAATAATAAGAGGGGTCCTTGCTTCATCGATAAGGATAAAATCAACTTCATCAACAATAGCAAAATAATGTTCCCTTTGAACTAAATCCTCTTTTTTTAAAACAAGATTATCTCTTAGATAATCGAAACCAAATTCATTATTTGTGCCATAAGTAATATCAGCAAGGTATGCTTCTTGACGAGACACAGGCCTTAAAAAATCTTCAACTACTTTAAAAGTTCCAAATTCATCCCTAACTCTTTCTTTCTCCTCGTCTGGTCTTTTATAAACAGGATCGTATAAAAAAGATTGTTCATGATTTAAACAACCACAAGAAAGTCCTAAAAAATAATAAATTTGCCCCATCCACACAGTATCTCTTCTTGATAAATAATCATTAACTGTAATCAAATGACACCCCTTCTCTAAAAGGGCATTAAGATATAAAGGCAAAGTAGCACTTAAGGTTTTACCCTCTCCAGTTTTCATTTCAGCAATCTTTCCTTCATGCAGGGCAATGCCTCCTAAAATTTGAACATCAAAATGTCTTTGATTTAATGTTCTTTTTGCGGCTTCTCTTACCAAAGCAAAAGCTTCAGGTAAAATATCGTCCAATGATTGTCCCTTTTTTAATCTCTCTTTAAATTCTTTGGTTTTTTGAGGAAAATCTTGATCTTTTAGATTGACAACCTTTTGTTCAAAAGAGTTAACTTGTTCCAAAATATTTTTGTATTTTTGGGGAACCAATTTATCTCCTTTTAAAAAAAATGAAAATAGATTCATAATAAAAAAATTAACGAATTAAAATATTAAAGTATTATATTGGTTAGAAGCAGATTTATACAACGGATAACGTCAAGGATATGCTGATAAATTATTCGAAATATTCGAATCGTTCAAGTCATTATTAGTTTTAAATTTTTAGTTGTGATTTAGAATTTAGAGTTTGAGTTATTATAAATTATACTGCTTTCTTTTGAGTTCCCGAAATTCTCTTTCTTCTTTTTCCTTCATTTTTTCTTTATAAATTTTAATCTCTTCTTTTAAAACATCTTTTGCCTCATCTAGCGACTTAATCATATCATCTGTTACTCTTTCTATCCTTATAGTTTTTCCAGGTAGTGGTAAATTGAATTCTACTCTAAAAATTTTACCTTTGCGTTGCCTGGTAGTCAATTTCTCAAATTCTACATTAAAAATCATTGAAAAGTCTTTAATGTTTAAATATCTTTCTACCCAATTTGTTTTTTTGATAACAATCTTTTTTAAATTATCGCTTGGCGCAATATTGGTGAATTTTATTTTGTACTCCATAAGTTTTTTAAAATTATTTTTGTTATTTTATCTTATAAAAAATATAACAAAAAAGCAAGCCCTTTTGAGCTTGCTTTTTTATTTAAAATCATCGTTATCAAGATTTTCTACCTTTTCTTACTTGTTTTTTTTGCGGTCCTCTTTGTTGTTTTTCTTGTAGTCTTCTTTGCTGGCTTTCTTGCAGTTTTTTTCTTTGTTGCCATTTTATTAAAATAAAATATGACCTTTTGACCTTTAAAAATTAAACTGTTTACGATGATTCAAAAAATGCCGATGCGTTGAATTTCTTCTTCAAGTAGTATCCCATATTTTTCTCTTACTTCTATTTTAATATATTTAATTAATCTGTCAATATCCTTTGCTTTTGCATTTTTAACGTTCAAAATAAAATTAGAGTGTAAATCCGAAACCATTGCTCCCCCTATTTTTTTACCCTTAAGATTACATTTTTCAATTAAATAAGCAGCTGGAATCATATTGGTTTTTTGAAATTTTTTTAATTCTGGAAATCTATCCCAGAATTCTGCGCTATAATTTTTTGTTTCTAAATTTTTAAAAACACAACCAGCAGAAAAAAAGTCAAGGGGTTGGTGTTTTTTCTTCCAGTTTAAATTATATTTAATTTTTTCTTTTATATTTTTTATATTACCTTTTGAAAATTTAAGTTCAGCCTCAATAATTATATATTCTTTTTGATTTTTTAATTTCTTTTCTTTAAAAATAGAATTGCGATAGCCAAAATAACATTCTTGATTTTGAAATTCTTTTTCTGATAAATTATCAGTATCAATAACTCTAATTTTTTCTACAATATCTCCGATCTCTCCATCAAAGGCCCCAGCGTTTCCAAAAATTGCTCCGCCAACGCTGCCAGGAATACCACTTGCCCACTCCATACCAGTTAAACTATTTTTTACTGATTGAGAAACTATACTTGCAAGAAATACTCCGCTCTCTGTATAAATCTTTTCATTGTCACATTTAATATTCGAAAGACTACATTTAATAATAAGACCATTAAAACCATCGTCAGAAACCAAAATATTACTTCCGCCTCCTAAAATAAAAAAGGGAATATTTTTTTTATAAGCAAATTTCAAACCAAAAATAATATCTTCTTTATTTTTTGCCTCTAAAAAATATTTAGCTTCTCCTCCTACTTTAAACGTAGTATAGGGAGCAAGAGGAATACAAGAAAGAATTTGTGACATAATAAAATAAATAAAAATCCTATAAATTACAAATTACTACAAATACATTATAACTCAAAATCAAATATCAAACTTAAAGCCCAAAAAACCATAAATTAGTTTGTATATTCTTTAATTTTAAATTTTGACATGTAATTTCGATTTGACATTTAACTTTTAAGTTTGTTTGAAATTCAGCGTGTTTATCAGTGTATCTATGTTATTGCGTCAATCTGCTTCTATACGATTAACTTAGTTTTAGAAAACTAATGCTAATATGGTATCAATTGTATTATACCAAAAATATTCCAAGCAATATATATACCCAAGGCTACCAAAATTGTGGTTACTAAAATCACAAAGCATTGTCAAGTCCAAAAATCACCATATCAGAAATTCTAACAAATAGAAGGCCAATGATTATTCCAAACCACTAAACACTTTTTGCCACCCTTTTGGAAGTTACCTATATGAAGATTTGCTTTTTCTACATTATTCCAAAATACCACAATATTATTATGTTTCACCAGAGTTCGTTCACACCATCCCAATGAATTTCTAGACCATGAATAATAAATCTAAGGTTTCCTATTGAAATATTTTTATAAACAGCCTCAACAATATTAAAAGAAGTAAATAAAAAAATTGTTATTAAAAAAGTTATTGTTATCGCTCTTTTATTTAGTAAAAACTTCATATTATTTTTTTAATGTTATTTTTGTAATTTTACCTGTTTTAAAACCTATAAATTTCTCTATTTCTTTTACTAACTCTTCAATTTTTATAGGAAAATCTTTAGATACTAAAATTAACACCTTCTCTACCATTGCATCTTCTTTATTTATATCTGTACAAGATGCCTTGAAAAATGGATCTAAATGTATAAATTTTTTGTACTTCTTCACTAAATATTCATTACATTTTTGAAGTTTTTCTTCTAAAATTAAAACATTTTGACTTTCCTGCAAGCCTAATTCACCTTTTGTGTCATATTTTATCTCTGGAATGGTGAAGTAGTATCCCTCTGTATTTTTTATATCATTATGAGGTAAATACTCTTTAAACCATCCTGTAAACTTTTTTATTTTATTTGGAATATCCATCTTTTTAGTAAAATTATCTTGACCTTTTAATTATTCATATCTTAGTGCATCTACTGGAGGAATCTTAGAGGCACCTCTTGCTGGTCTTTGGGCAGCAAGAGCTGAAAAGAAAATTGCAATTAAAATTGCTCCAAAGACCATACTGACCATATATAAACCTTCCCCTATGTATTCTCTTCCGGAACTCAATCCATGTCTCCTCCCCATTAAGTCCGTCGTCTCCTGCACAAAATTTCTAGTTTCTTCGTACCTTATGGCGTTTTCTCCTTCTTCTCTTAACCACTTCGCTAGCAGTGCTACTTGGGTAGACTTGCCAGCTCCATCAATACCACTGAAACCAATATGTAATCCCGACATTTCCATTCCTTCTTTCAGTTTGAGTACTAATTTTATATTACCTTTATTTTAAAAAAACAATAAAAATTTTTAGGATTGTAAAAAAAAATTAGAATGATAAAATAATAATGATAATATCCACATCGTCTTTATTTAAATAATATGAAAAAAACATCTATTAAGTCTATTGTTTCAAGATGTTGCACACAACCATTTATTGTGGTCGGAGCTTTAGTTGAAAAAAA
>JAQVET010000027.1 GCA_028697615.1 Minisyncoccota bacterium | reverse complement strand
TTATTAATTGTTATTATTTTTGCAGGGAGTGTTGTTTTTTTAAAGCTTCCCTTACAAGAAGAAAATGCTTCTTCTATTTCAAATATGCCCACACAGACAAAATTTGGTTCTCCAAAAGTAGAAACAGATAATTTAACTAAAGTTTCAGAAGAACCCATTCAAAAAGAAGAAAAAAAAGAAAGTTTACCAGGGCCACTTGAGGTTAAAGAAAATAATGTTTTAGTCGAAAATTTGCTCTCCAGTAAAATTATTTATTTTACAAATATTGAGAGGGAAAATGCAGGGATCAAACCATTAAGTGAGAATATTTTTTTAGATGAAGCAGCAAAACAAAAAAATCTTGATATGGTAAAAAATCAATATTTCGATCATATTTCTCCTGAAGGTTTGAGCGTATCTTATTTTGTCGAAAAAGTAAATTATCAATATTTAAATCTTGGAGAAAATTTAGCATTGGGTAATTTTTCAAATGAAAATGAAGTGGTTAAGGCTTGGATGGCAAGCCCCGGACACAGAGCAAATATTTTAGATTCAAAATTTAAAGAAATTGGTGTAAATGTTCAAAAAGCTTTTTTTAATGGTAGAGAAACATTTTTAATAGTTCAAATTTTTGCAAGGCCTCTTTCTGATTGTCCAGTGCCAGATAGTAATTTATCTTTGAGTATTGAAAATCAACGTAAAGAAATTAATGCCTTGCAAGAAAAGATTAATAATTTGAAAATTGAAATTGAAAATCTACAAAAAGAATGGAATCAAATATATCAAGAGGGGACGGCTAAAATTCAAGAAGGTACAAATTTAATAAAACAGGGTAACGATTTAATAGAACAAGGAGATAGAATTTATAACGAAACATTAAATAAAGAAGAAGCAGAAAAATACTGGACCAATGGAGAAAAACTTCAAAAAGAGGGGCAAGATATAATAATAAAAATAAGCGACGAATATAATCAAAAATTAAATCAAAATTATAGTTTAACTAACAAAAAAATTAATGAATACAATGCTTTAGTTAATAATCTCCAAAATATATTATCTGAATTTAATAAAAATTTAAAAAATTATAACCAACAAGTAAATGAATTTAATCAGTGTGTATCCCAGTAGTAATTATATTTTAATTTATGGATAAAATTTATAAAATCGGAATTTTAGGTGATGGCGCTTGGGGGACGACGTTATCTATTTTGCTTTCAAAAAAGGGTTATCCAGTTACACTTTGGGGTAATTTTCCTGAATATCTTCGAATTCTTGATGAAAAAAGAGAAAATATAAAATATTTACCAGGGGTAAAAATCCCTCAAAAAATTAAAATAGAAAAAGACATAAATAAAGTTATACTTAATTCCGATGTTGTTATTTTAGCAATTCCTTCGAAATTTTTACGTTCTGTTTTAAAAAAAGTGAATTTTCAAAACAAAAAACAAATATTTGTAAGTGTTATTAAGGGTATAGAGGATAGAAGTTTAAAAACAGTATCTGAAATTATAAAAGAAGAATTTGGATTAATTAATTTTGCAGTACTTTCAGGTCCAACAATCGCTAACGAGGTAGTAAGAGAAATTCCTACAGTAGCAGTCATATCGTCGAAAAATGAAAAAATTTCTAAAGAATTACAAGAAATTTTTTTTACTGAATATTTCAGGGTTTACAGAAATAATGATGTATTGGGAGTAGAATTGGGAGGTGCACTTAAAAATATTATTGCAATTGCAGCAGGTATATCAGATGGTCTTGGTTTTGGAGCTAATAGTAAAGCAGCAATTTTAACAAGAGGACTTGCTGAAATTCAACGATTGGGTATAAAAATGGGTGCAAAAAAAAGAACATTTTTTGGAATTTCTGGTCTTGGTGACCTGGCAACAACGTGTATGAGTTTTGAGAGTCGCAATAGAACATTTGGTGAAAGAATTGGTATGGGAGAAAAAATGGAAGATATTTTAAATGAGATGCTTGATATAAATGATAAAACTAAAATAAGAGGTATTCCTGAGGGTGTGACTGCAGTGCGGGCAGTTTATAAATTAAGTAAAAATTATAATGTTTCTATGCCGATAACAAATGAGGTTTACGATGTTTTATATAAAAACAAACCGCCTCGAGTTGCACTTAAAAATTTAATGCTTCGTTCAAAGAAAAAAGAGTAATTTATACTATTGCTTTTTTAATTGAGAAATTTCATCTCTAATTTTTGCCGCTCTTTCAAAATCTAAATTTTGTGCAGCAATTTTCATTTCTTTTTCTAATGCTTTTATATCTTTTAATTTAGCAAGTTCTAAAATATCTTCGGGAAGCACCTCTTCTTTTTGATCAAATCCCCAATCTCTTATTGCTTTTTGAATTGCTTCTGGCTTGATGTGGTGTTTTTCATTATAAATCTTTTGTATTTTTCTTCTTCTTTCTGTTTCTTTAATTGCTTTTTCCATTGATTTTGTAATTTTATCAGCATAAAGAATAACTCTACCATTTGGATGCCTTGCTGCTCTTCCCATTGTTTGAATTAGTGTTGTTTCATTTCTTAAAAAACCTTCTCTATCTGCGTCTAAGATTGCGACAAGCGCTACTTCTGGAAGATCAAGGCCTTCTCTTAAAAGATTTATCCCCACAATAACATCATATTTTCCAAGACGTAAATCTCTTAAAATACCAGGTCTATCTAATGTTTTAATTTCAGAATGAAGATAGTGTACTTTAAATTTTTTTTCTTTTAAAAAATCAGCGATATCTTCTGCCAATCTTTTAGTTAAAGTAGTCACAAGAACTCTTTCTTTTTGTGAAATAGCTTTTTCAATTTCTTTTATTAAATCTTGAATTTGGTTTTTTGTAGGTTTTATTTCAATTTTAGGATCAAGAAGACCGGTGGGTCTAATAATAAGCTCAACCAATGAATTTTCTTCTTTTGCTTTTTTCATTTCATATTTACCAGGTGTAGCCGAAACAAAGACGACTTGCTTTACTTTTTTGATAAATTCATTAAATTTTAATGGTCTATTATCAAGGGCGGATGGCAAGCGAAATCCGTATTCAATTAATGTTTCTTTTCTTTTTCTGTCTCCCTCATACATTGCCTTTATTTGAGGAATTGTTTGATGAGATTCATCAATAAATGTAATAAAATCTTTTGGAAAATAATCTATTAATGTAAAAGGAGGTGATCCTGGTTTTCTAAATTCAAGATGTGCTGAGTAATTTTCAATGCCACTGCACCAACCAATTTCTCTAATCATTGATAGGTCATATTCTGTTCTTTTTTTAAGACGTTCTGCTTCAAGAAATTTTTTTTCTTTTTTAAGTTGTTTTAATCTTTCTGAGAGTTCGATCTCAATATTTTTTAAAGCGATTTCTAATTTATCTTGAGGTGAGACCCAAAATTTTGCTGGGAAAATTGTAATTTCTTTTTCTTCTTTAAATTTTCCATAAGTCATTTCAGAAAATGTTTTTGTTTTTTCGTTATTATTTACAAGAATCCGAAAAATTTGATCATTTTGTAATTCTAATTTTATAATTTCTTTTCCAGTGGGCGAGAAAATGTTAATAATATTGCCAATTATTCTAAATCTTCCTGGTAAAAACTCAAAATCATTTCTTTCATATTGAAGATTAACCAGCACCCTTAAAAGATCTCTTCTTTTAATTTTAGTTCCTTTTTTAAGAGTGAAAGATATTTTTTGATAGTACTCTGGAGAGCCAATATTATAGATTGCAGAAACAGAAGCAACAATAATTGTATCATTTCTTGTAAGAATATTTTGAACTGCCTCATGTCTTAATCTATCAATTGTTTCATTAATTTTAGCGTCTTTTTCTATATATGTATCTGTTTGAGGAATATACGCTTCTGGTTGATAATAATCATAGTAAGAAACAAAATAATTAACTGCGTTTTCAGGGAAAAATTCTTTAAATTCTTGATAAAGTTGGGCAGCAAGTGTTTTATTGTGAGAAAGAATAAGTGTAGGCTTTTGGATATTTTTAATAACATGTGACATTACAAATGTTTTTCCAGAGCCGGTAACTCCGAGGAGAGTATTAAATCTTTTCCCTATTTTAATATTATTAGTTAGTTTTTTAATGCACTCTGGTTGTCCACCAGCGGGTTTAAGATTGGTGTGTAATTCGAACATAATTCAATTAAAATGTTAAAGTATTACAATGTTAAAATATTAAAGAATTAAAGTATTAAAGAATTAACGATAACTAAAAACAAAACTAAAAATTAACGACTTGAATTGTCACTAGAGATTTCTCATCTTCTAACGGGCTGAATAATTTGAATATTTCGAACAATTTATAGCGTAATTTTGGCGGTTTTTATGGTGTAAATTTAGCTTTTCTTAATTATAATATAAAAAAGAATTAAAAAATAGATTAACGAAAAAAATGAGATAGATATTAAAATTTTAAAATATTAAAAGATCAATAATATATCACCAATTAATTAATTAATTTTCAAGAAAAATACCTTAAAATATTACCTATATACCTTTCTAGTGCAAATACTTGACTTTTTGTTTAATATAGTATAAAATATTAACTAGGTAAGATAATCATGATAATGAATATAAGATATTATAAATTTTTTTCAGGATAAAGAAGCGACAAGCTTCCGTAGTTTAAGTAAACGTCGCTTCTGCGGCGTTTTTAAATTGTCTGTATTGTTAAAGCGACGATAGTTTGGATAGCTCTCTAAAATAATATAAAATTTCCGAATTGTCATATATAATTATTAATAAAAATTAATTGTAATTAGATTTTTATTAAGGGATTGAAAATAAGGGTATATGGAGGATACCTTGGCTTGAGAAGGCGATGAAAGACGTGGCGTGCCTGCGATAAGCCTCGGGGAGGTGGCTAGCAACCTTTGATCCGGGGATTTCTGAATGGGGAAACCCGTCGTGGTAAAACCACGACAGTCCTAAGAGTAATCAAAGGACGGCATACCCGCTGAAGTGAAACATCTCAGTAAGCGGAGGAAAAGAAAAAAATAGCTACTAATAATTTAAGTTATTAGTAGTGTATTCCCTCAGTAGCGGCGAGCGAACAGGGAAGAGTCCAAACCCAGTTACTTTAGTAATTGGGGGTTGTAAGGTAAGTACGTCTTGGAGCGTAAAAACTTCAAGAGGAGCCTATAAGATGAAATTTCGTTAGTCGAATCTACTGGAAAGTAGAGCTATAAAGGGTGATAGCCCCGTAGATGAAAACGATTTCATGCTCCTAGTACTTATTCTTGAGTACCATTAAGTATGAAAACTTGGTGGGAAGCAGGCTGAACTACTCAGCCAAGACTAAATACTTCTCAAGACCGATAGTGAACCAGTACCGTGAGGGAAAGGTGAAAAGTAGCCCGGTAAGGGCGGTGAAATAGAACTTGAAACCATATACCTACAAAGAGTCAAAGGTCTTACCTTGGTAAGGCTGATGGCGTGCTTTTTGCAGAACGAGCCAACGAGTTTATTTATCTCCTTTGTTTAAGTCCTATGGGACGGAGGCATAGCGAAAGCGAGTACTAATAGTGCGTCAAAAAGGGGATGAATAAGACCCGAAGCCAGGCGAGCTTACCATGGCCAGGATGAACTCCATAGAATATATGGAGGGAGGTCCGAACCCGTCCGCGGTGCAAAACGGTGGGATGAGCTGTGGTAAGGAGTGAAAAGCTAATCGAGCCTGGGAATAGCTGGTTCTCCCCGAAATAGCTTTAGGGCTAGCGGTAGTTATACTCTGTCGGAGGTAGAGCTCTGGATGGAATTACTTGGACTCTGTCCGGTTCTTCCAACCAAACTTCAAATGCCGATAAGAGGTTTCTACTAGTCAGAGCATGGGGATAAGCTCCATTGCTCAAAAGGGAAACAGCCCAGACCGTCATCTAAGGTCCCTAAATTTCTCCTAAGTGATTTAAAGATTGTCTTCTTTCAAAGACAGATGGGAGGTTAGCTTAGAAGTAGCTATCCTTTAAAGAGTGTGTAACAACTCACCATTCGATCTATCTACTACAATCTTTTTGATTGTAGTAGATGAAAGGAGGCGTTGAAGATTTACGGGTCTTAAGGAGAATACCGAAGATACGGCTTCTTGTTTTTTTGACAAGAAGGGTAGGGGAGCATTTTAAGAACACTGAAGCTATATTCGTGAGAAGTAGTGGAGTTCTTAGAAGAGAGAATGTTGGCATGAGTAACCGCAATCTCGATGAGAAATCGAGACGCCGCAAACCTAAGGTTTCCTTGGCAATGTAAATCAACCAAGGGTTAGGCGTACCTAACCGAGCATCCGAAAGGATTATCGGGATGGACAGTCGGTTAATATTCCGACCCTTCTATTGTATTTTCTCAAAAGAGACGGAGAATTGTATCCTAAGCGTATTATTGGATTTACGTTTCTGCTCTGAGGATTCGTCCAATGGAGTGGAGGGAAGTCGAATGCAAATTCGATGAACTTAGGAGAGCATTCTTCCTAGAAAATCTTGAGAGAATTTAAAATACAATAGAACTCGTACCGCAAAACCAACACAGGTAGGTGGGCACAAGTGTGCCAAGGCGAACGGGTGAGTCCTCGTTAAGGAACTCGGCAAAAAAGTGGCCGTAACTTCGGGATAAGGCCTGGATGTACAATTTTGTACGCAAGTACAAAATTGTTACGTCCCGCAGCGAACGTTTCTCTGGCGACTGTTTATCAAAAACACAGGTCCCTGCGCAACTCGTAAGAGGAAGTATAGGGGCTGAGGCCTGACCAGTGCTAGAAGGTCAATCTTGGCGGTTTTTACGATTTTTAAATCGTAAAAGCTGACCGAGTGAAGCCCTAGTAAACGTCGGCGGTAACTCTGACCGTCCTAAGGTAGCGAAACCCCTTGTCGGGTAAGTTCCGACCCGCATGAAAGGCTTAACGACCAGAGAACTGTCTCAACGAGGAGCCCGGTGAAAATGCAGTTGGGGTAAAGATGCCCCATACCCGCGACAAGACGGAAAGACCCTGGGAGCTTTACTATAGGTTCTTATTGGGTTATTTTTTTAAATGCGTAGCGTAGCGGGGAGGCTATGAAGTTCCGATTTCGGTCGGAATGGAGCCGTCAATGAAACACCCGTCTTTTAAAAAAATAATTCTAACCTCGACAAAAATCGGGGGACAGTGAGTGCCGGGTAGTTTGAGTGGGGCGCTCTTCTCCTAAAAGGTAACGGAGAAGTTTATTAAGGTCGGCTAACTCCGGATGGAAATCGGAGCGATAGTGCAAAGGCATAAGCCGGCTTAATAGCGAGGGGTAAGACCCGAGCTAATGGGAAACCAGAACTTAGTGAACCGATTTGCCATTATAGAAGGCTAAAAGATCATCAGATAAAAGTTACCCCAGGGATAACAGGCTGGTAGGGCCCGAAAGTCCACATTGACGGCCCTGTTCGGCACCTCGATGTCGGCTCAACGCATCCTGGGGCTGGAGAAGGTCCCAAGGGTCCGGCTGTTCGCCGGTTAAAGCGTTACGCGAGCTGGGTTCAAACCGTCGTAAGACAGGTTGGTCCTCTATCTGTCGTGGGCGCTGAGTCTTGAGGGAATTCATTCCTAGTACGAGAGGACCGGAATGAGTCAACCTCTGGTGTGCCAGTTGTCTTGCCAAAGGCATTGCTGGGTAGCTATGTTGATTTTGGATAAGAACTGAAAGCATCTAAGTTCGAAGCCAATCCCAAGATAAGGACTCATTAAGGTCGGTTAAAGACGATAACCTTGATAGGCCATAGGTGTAAGCTCAGTAATGAGTTTAGCCGAGTGGTACTAATCGACCGATTTCAATCCCTTAATAAAAATCTAATTTTTACCCTGGTTATTTTATACTGCAACAAATTGTGCGTTTTTGTGGCGACTATACTGGAGTTGTCCCACCTGATCCCATACCGAACTCAGAAGTGAAATACTCCAAGGCCGATGATAGTCTTGTTTTATACAAGGCGAAAGTAGGTAGTTGCCACAAAAACGTTTACATAATTTGTTCCAGCAGTGTAAAAAAGCCAGGGTTTTTTAATTTTAAAATTTTATTATTTATTATATTTAAAACAATGCTTACTTGAATGTTTATATAGTTTTGTTAAAATATTGTAAGGCAGATTAAAATTTTAACACAATGTTATTTAGAATTGGTTAAAGTAATTAGGGGACTAGATGATAATCTTATATAATTTTTACAGCCTTGCTTTGAGTAATATTCAAATAATAAATAAATATCTTAAACATAAATAATATGCCAAAGAAAAAAAATATTTTTATTGGAATTGGAATTGTATTTTTATTTGCGGTTTTATTTTTTTTAAATAGCTTTGATTATATTTCTCCAATTAAAGGATTTTTTGCCAATATAGTTTATCCTATTTCTAATATTTTTACAGGGATTAGTTTTGGAATTTCAGATTTTTTTCAAGAAAATTCATCCGATTGTTTAAAAGAAAATGCTAATTTAAAAGCAGAAAATGAAAAATTGCAGACAGAAAATCTCCAATTTAATTTACTTAAAAAAGAGAATGAAGATTTAAGAAATGAACTTAAATTATTTCAAGAAGATAAAATTACACGGATTTTTGTTCAAGTTGTTGGTGTGTCACCATCAAATCAAATGAAAGAAATCATTATTAATAAAGGAAGTCAAGATGGAGTTAAAAAAGATGATATTTTAGTAAAAAATGGAATTTTTTTTGGTAGGGTTAGTGAAGTATTTAAAAATTTCTCAAAAGTAAGGTTAGTTTTTGATAATCAATTTCGTGAAGAAGTTTATATTCTAAGAACAAAAGAAAATGGTCTTTTTATTGGCGGAGAAAATCCCAGAGTTGAATTTCCATCAAAAGATGCAGATGTTAAAGAGGGTGATTTAATTTTACTTTATTCTCCGCAAATCGTTCAAACTTACGTTTTAGTTGGTAGTGTTAAAAAAATCGAAGTTAATGATATACTTCCAGGAAAAAAGTGTTATAT
>JAQVET010000026.1:4262-9066 GCA_028697615.1 Minisyncoccota bacterium | reverse complement strand
AAAATAATAGCAATCCAGAAACCAGAAATTCCTTTAAATATCATACCAATACCAGCACCAAGCCGAGAAATAGCACTTTCATTCACTTCACTTTTTGTACTGGCGGTTACTGTTTTTGAATCATCATATTGAATTTGCGCAAAAAAATCTAAAGATTCACCAACTTCTGCTTCTTCATCAACACGAAGTTCAATTAAAAATTCTCCTTCCTCACCTGGGCTGATTGTTCCTAAATTAATATTTAAACTTTCGACTTCTTTTTCTTCTTTAAATGTTTCTCTTAAGTTTGTATTGATAAATTTTTTATCAACATATGGTTTTGATTTCATATTCTGAAATATAGCATCCTCTGGAAATAAAAGAGAAAGCGTAGCATTACTTAAAGAAGAATCAGTGCCATTTTTATAATACACGCGGAGATTCAAACCAGTTCCTGGCAGAACAGAAGTTTTATCAACTTCAGCAATTAAAGAAACAACCTTTGAACATTGAGGACTATTTACGCATCTTGTCTCAATATCACATCCAGAAGGAGAACATTTTCTTGTTTGAAGCATTTGATAATTAGGGCAATCTCCTCCTCCACAAACACTATCTTCCCATGCAACGCAAGAACAAGAAGGCACCTGAGGAGTTGGTGTCTCTACTTTAGGAGAAGTTACTCGAGGAGCAGATTGAACAGGAACATATCTTGTCTCTGTTTTTGTTTGAGTTATTGTTTTAGTTACTGGCACCTCTTTAGTTACAGGAACTTCTTTAGTTACTGGCACCTCTTTTACTACCTCTTTTGTAATAACAGTTGGGGTTGGAGTTGGTTGGGGAACAGTTTTGCTAACTTTTAATCTTAAAACAATATATCCCTGAGTAGCCCAACCTTGCTCTATATCGCCCAAACGAAGTCCACTCCCTAAAATCTCACTGCCACTTTGACCAAATGGCAAAGGCTGACAACCCTCACCTCTGTTTCCATTTGGATAAAAACAAATTGTTTGAGAGGAAGAGTAAGAAATTAAAGAAAGGGTCTGTGCAGAAGAAATATTAATATTTACACTACCTGAAACTTGTGGTGCGTTTTGTGCCCACAGAGAAGCAGAAATTGTTTGTGATTTTGATTGAACTTGAGGAACACTAATTTTTACTCCTGTATCATTTGCAACTGAATTACCACTATTATGATAATAAATAAGAAGACTGATAATATCCCCTGGATCAGCTGAAATGCTTCGGGACCAATTATTGCAACCGGGACACTTTGTATAATTTGCTACTTGCAAAAGTGGATAGTCCTTTGAATCAGTATTAAAAACAGTATTTGACTGAGCAAAAGAAAAACCTGGTGTTAAAACCAATGTCAGTAAAGAAAAACTTAAAATAAAACTTGAAATTTTTTTAATTTTGTTTTTCATACATTTATTTTAAAATTTAAAAACCTTTAAATATTTTGCCTCCTTGATAGGACGCTTTTTGAAAAAACTCTCAAAAAGCGCCCTTGTCAAAAAGACAAGATCCTTATCTTTTTAGGTGCCAGGCAATGGGCCGGGACCATTTGGTGGAATTGGTCCTGGGAATCCACTCTCTGTCTGGAAATTATTTACAGCACCTCGAGATACCCCACCATTATTTTGAGCAACAATTCGGAAATAATATCTTGTTTCGGAATTAAGACCAGAAAGAGTGTAATTTACATTGTGCAGTGAAGTATCTGCGGCTATCGTTTGTTTTGGGGTAGTATTTGTCAATTCAGTTGAAGATGTTCCCCATTCAAACCAGACAGTTGTTTGATAACCATTTGGATTAACACTTCCTTTCAATCTCGCAGAATCCTGAGTAATAGTATCAGCACTTTGGGTAGTTACAGTAGGAGACGGCACTACCAGGGTAGTGAAATTTTTTACAGCCCCCTGAACTTTTCCTCCTTCGTTTTCAGCAACGACTCTAAAATAATACTTTGTATTTTGGGATAATCCTGTCAAATTAGCAGAAACATCAACATTCTGACTACCGCTAACTGTTTGTTTTGGGGTAGTATTTGTCAATTCAGTTGAAGATGTTCCCCATTCAAACCAGACAGTTGTGCTTAAATTTTTTGGATTAACAGTGCTATTTAATTTTACAGAACTAACAGCAATATTACTCGCATCTTTTGTAGTAACTACCGGAGGAAAAACCTCACTTACTTTTGCTCGAACCACAACATACCCTTGTGATTCCCAACATGGTTTAATATCTCCTAAACGAAGTCCATTATTTTGAACAACTTCCTTTCCTGTTTGTGAATAAAGAAGTGTTTGAGGAGAAGAAGATCTATTGGGATACCAGGTTACACTTTCCGGAATCAACACGAATGACTGCGCAGAAGAAATATTTACAGTTACCTCTCCTTTTATACTAGATGCATTTGATCCCCATAAATCAGCACTAACTTTTTGGTTTTGTGCCCGACTCGCTGGGAGATTTAATCTTACCCTTGTATCTTGAGCTGTATCATTACCATTATTGTGATAATAAATCAAGAAACTAACAACATCTCCTGCGTCTGCAGACACGCTACCGGACCAATTAGTACAACCAGGACAATCGGTATAGTTTGATACCTGAAGTGTTGGATAATCCTTTGGATGATTATTAAATACTGCGCCAGCCATTGCCTGAATTAAAGGCAGGGCAGCTAAACTAAAAATTCCGGTAATTACCAACGCTGAAATTTTTATTGATTTTCTCATATCTTCTCTAACTTTTTCTAACCCTCCATTCGACCTTTAAAATAATAATATATTAAATTATAACTCTTTATAAACTATTTGTCAAGTGGTAAGTTAATAAGTTTAAAATAGTGAGGGAGGCAGGATTAACATCCTACCTCCCTCCGAAACACCTCCTTTCTGTTAATTTGGTGGAAGCGCTGGTCCGTTTGGTGGCAGAGGCGCTGGGCCTCCACCACCACATCCATGACCTCCTCCATGACCGTGAAAAACTAAGTATCCCACCCCGGCTCCGAGGAGCCAGGGTAGCCAGTTACGGTGGTGCTTCTTCACCACCGCTACTGGCTGACTGGATGATAGGGGGAGAATAGTACGAATTTCCTCCACATCTCCCATCACCTCGTCGAGTCCCTGCGCCAACGATGCAACCTGCTGGCGCAACTGAGAGATCTCGTCCCGAAGGACGAGGATCTCTCGATCCACACGTCCATCTGTTTGAGTTTGCTGACCCTCAAGAGCGGCTACCCGCTCTTTCAGGCCAGAAAGATCAGCCTCGAGAGCAGCGATCCGCTCTCGAGCACCGGTATCCTCCTCACAAGGACCCGCCGGCGCCGCTTGCCGAAGCTCGGCGACCACCCGCTCGAGCTCGGCAAGACGACCTCTCAATTCCCCGCAGCACTCTCCATAACTCGGAACCTGAAGATATATTCGAGGCCCCGGAAGGAGTTTCGGGTGCTGTGCCCTCACAACGTTCCCTGAGGGCACTAAGACGAGCCAGTTAAACGGCTCTGACCCGTCTTTGATGGCCCAGGTCCCGGCAGAGATGATCTGGTTTTTCCAGACGATTCGGTCGCCATCGAGACAGGCGACCGTGAGGTTGGTGTCGCGGTCAAGCCGCTTCACCAACCCCGCCCACGCGAGAAATTGGGCGAGATCGTGGGCATCCTCAAAAGGATACCCAGCCATCTCAAACGCCTGCCGGTATTGCTCCGGCGAGGCATTGAGACGGCCCCGCTCCATATCAGTCAAGAAACGAGCACAGAATCCCTGGGGCGTGATGTTACCATCATACCCCATGTTACGCGGCGCCGCAGTTGCGACGCCACCGGCGACCACGAGAACCAACGCCACAACCATCAACATCTTTTTCATCTTTACCACTCACTCCTTTTCGAATTTGAACGAACTGCCTAAATTATATAAAATATTTTTAAAAATGTCAATCCTTATAAATAAAAAAACTAAAAAATAAAAATATAGAAAAATTAAAAAAAATTTAATATATAAAATATTACTCTTTTATTATCTTTAATATTACTTCACGCTCTCTTTGACGATTATCAAAATCAATAAAAACAATCTGTTGCCAGATGCCATGAATTAACCTTCCATTCTCAATTGGCAGAGTTAAAGATGGTGGAATTATTGCTCCTCTTAAATGAGAAAAACCATTACAATCTCCCCATTTTTGACAATGCTTATAATTTTTATGTGGAGGAATAATTTTATCAAGAATTTCTTTTAAATCTTCAATAACACCTTCTTCATATTCAATCATTGTTATGCCACAAGTAGAACCTGGAGAAAAAATAAGGACGATTCCATCTTTTACATTTGATTTTTCAACAAGACTTTCGACTTTATCTGTTATATTAATAATATCGCAAAAACCATTTGTTGATAATGTAAAATGCATATTTAGAAGAATTTTATAATTTCCTGGTAGAGATTTTTTGCTTTTTCAAGCTCATCTTTTCCTTTCTTTGTAATTTGATAAACCCTTCTATTGTCTTCTTGCTGGCTCTTAACATATCCATCTGTTTCTAAACGATATAAAACTCTGTAAGGAGTAATTTTTCCTGTTTTAAAGTGAAATCTTTTTTCAATTTCTTCTTGAATTAAAAAAGCATGCATTGGTCCATTTTTTAAAAGAATTAAAATATATATCCAAAGATTATCAACTGTATTTGCTTTTTTTAAACGTTCAAATGGAGACATATGCTTATTAAAGGATTAAAGGATTATATTGATTAGAATTGGAAATTAAAATACGGCGTATATTAACTATTTATTATCAGCGTATATCTGCTTTTACGCTATAG
>JAQVET010000026.1:0-4162 GCA_028697615.1 Minisyncoccota bacterium | reverse complement strand
TTTGCTTCTATCTTCATTTAATTATAGTTCCTTGAAAATCTTTTCCTTCAATTGCCAACTTAAGATTTTTTAAATTTCTACCATCTAAAATAAAAACCTTCATCTTTAACTTTTTTGCTTCTCTTGCAGCAATGGGATCGAATGGAACTCTTAATCCTGGGTCCCATTTTGAAGGAATTAATTTTTGATAGTCCTTCCAGGAAATTTCTTTTATAGGCTGGGCATCTTTATATTTTTTAAAATCTTTATCATATACAAAAGAAATATTACTCGCATTAATAACCTTATCTACATTAAATCTTTTTGCTAAAAGAACTGAAACAAAATCTGTAGAAAAACCTGGTCTCCAGCCAGCAGCGATTAAAATTGGCTCTTTTTTATAATTTGAAATTGATTTTTGCGGCTTATCTAATATAACAGGATATGCCCATTTTCTAAAAATAGTTCTTAAAAGATGAGCATTTAAACGCGTAGCATGAATTCCCAGCCAATCTTGATCTTCTTTTGTTACTTGATTTACTTCAAAAGCGGCTTTTTGATATTCTCGAGCAATATTTCCACCTCCACAAATAATAATAAATTTTTTATTTTTCTTTATTTCTTCTAAAATTAAATTTTTAAAAGAAATTAAAAACTTTATATCTATTTTATCCGGCACTATTATTGAACCTCCAAGAGAAATAATTATAGGTTTTGCCATAAGATTAATAATTTATTTTATTGGTTGACAATTTGGACAAAAATGTGTCCCCCGACCATTTAATTTTATTTTTTTTATTATACTACCGCATTTTTTGCATTTTTCACCATCCTTGCCATAGATTTTTAAATAATCCTGCATTGTCCCTCTTTTCCCTTCAGAATTTACATAATTTTTTATAGAAGACCCTTCTTTCTCAATTGCAAATAATAAAACTTTTTTTATTGAATTAAATAATCTTTTTATTTCTTGGGCTGTTAAACTCTGAGCTTTTCTTTGTGGATTAATTCCTGCGTTATATAAAATTTCATCTGAATAAATATTTCCGATACCTGCAATTTTCTTTTGGTCAGTTAATACCCGTTTAATGTTTGAATTTTTAGATTTTTTTATAATTTCTTTTAATACTTCAATATTAAACTCTTCTGATAATGGTTCTACTCCAAATTCTTTTTTTAAAATATTATCTATTTCTTTTTTATTCACAATTTTTAGCCAGCTATATCTTATTAAATCATTAAAATATAAAATCTGATCTTTATTAATAAAAAATATAATTCTTGTATGTTTATTAGGTACTTTCTCTACCAACTCTGGTGAAATATGTCCTCCGGCAATTTTTTTCTTTCCATCTATATAAATAAATTGCCCAGTCATTTTAAGATGCGCGAGAAGATAAATATCTTTTTCAAACTCAAAAATAACTAATTTTGCCCTTCGATAAACTTTTTTAATTTTTTTATTCAATAAAATATTAGGATTTCCAATAAATCTATTTTTATCCAAAATTTGAATTTTTGAAAATGATTTTCCTTTTAAGGATTTATCTAAACCTTGAGATATTATCTCAACCTCTGGAAGTTCTGGCATACAAATTTTTTTAAACTTGTAAATATTTAAAAATAATTGATTTTACTTCATCTGGCATTGTTTGAGCTTTTACCATATAATCAACTGCACCTAATTCTTTTGCTTTTTCAATATCTTCTTTAGTAGCTAAATTTGATAAAACAATAACTGGAATATGTGAAAGTTCAGGATCTTGTTTTATTCTTTTTAACACATCAAAACCACTTATACCGGGCAATATTAAATCAAGTAAAACTAAATCAGGTTTTTCTCTTCTTATAGTATCTAAACCATCTATTCCATTCTTCGCATTAAAATATAATATATGATCTTTTTGAATCTCCTCGCCAATAACATCAATTAAGAAAGAGTCGTCTTCTATAAAAACAACTTTTTTAGTGTCTGCCATAAAATTTATCTGTTTATTTTTATAAATTTGACCTTTATTTTTTGATTTAAAAATAAGAAAATTCTATTGAGGCAGATATTTATTAAATATAATCTATTTTTTCTTTTTTTACAATATCTAATATTTATTTAATTCTTAATAAAAAAGGAGGCCCCGCAATTTAGCTTTGCGGGGCCAGTGACGACGGTGGAAATCACCTCTTTGAAAGGTCAACGATCTCAACCTTGTCCCAGTTCTCCATCATTCCCTCGAACTTGCCGAGGGAACGAAAGATAAGATATTCAGCGCGATCTAAGTTATAGATCGCAAGTGAATTCCTCAATGGAAGACCGGGAAGAAAAACATCCTCGGGAATGTCTCCGTCATACCCGGCATAAGCCACCGGGTATATATAAAGGTATGAAGGTACCAATAGTACCTCTTCAAGGTCACCTGTCTTCCAAAAAATAAATAACCACTCTTCAATTGTACCTACGTCAGTCCCTGTCTCGCGTTCCTCATACACAGGAACACGAGAAAGAAATTCCTCTGTCAAGGGAATTTCTTTTACCTCAACATCCTCGGTAATACCCATTTCTTGAAGAAATGGGTATTTCCTCAACGCCTCTTTGATCGTCACTTTTTTTCCTCCTTAATATGATATGGAACTGTTAAATTATAACACTTATCTATTTTTTGTAAATTAAAAAATAAAATAAAAACTCCTCCTAAAAAAATAAAATAAATTCACGAATTTTATCTTTATACTTGTTATAGATAAATCCAACGCCAAGAAGTAAAAATCTCAAAACAAATTTAAAAATTTATTTAAGTATTTGAACAAAATTCTACTTTTGCGGTTGAAAACCAATAGATTCCTCTGGTGTTTCAGCCGCCTCTACAACTCCGAACTCTTCTTCGTATTTTTTCATATTTGCCTCAAGCGCTTGAATCATTCGCTTTAAATGAGCCGGACTTGTTAAAACCCTTGCAGTAAGTATCGGCGGACTGAAAGTATTTATAAAATCAAGACAAAATTCTTCTTTGGTATGACTCACTATCATTAAATTTGCATAAACACCTTTTAAATCATCGTCTTTTGCTTTAATTTGAACTTGCTTTTGTTGTTGATCCATATTTTTACTTTTAATTTTTTTGACCTTTATTTAAAATATATCTTGTTTTTGTTTGCTTTTAATTATTCTTAAAATTTATTGTTAAAATTAACTTCAAAAATTTTGTTTCTTTGTTTCGCGCCCTTAACCAGTTTAATTTTTGACTCCGGAATTTTAAAATATAAAGCAAGGACTTTTATTACTGCCCTATTTGCTTTCCCCTCCAGCGGCTTTTCTTTTACTTTTACCTCAAAACTATCATCTGATTTTTTAACAACCTCATCTTTTTTTGATCTCGGCAAAACCTTAACTTTAATTAACATTTTATTATCTACTATTTTATTAATAATTTTTAGGTGAAAAATTTATAAATTCCCCAGAAATGGCAAAACGTTCCCAAAATAGTTAAAATATGAAAAATTTCATGAAAACCAAATTGTTTGCAAAAATTAGGCCTTTTTCGATAATAAATATAAGCGCCAATTGTATAAAAAACTCCTCCCAAAAGAAGCCATTTAATAAAAGCAAAATCAACCCTCTGGCTCAGCGGATAAATTAAAATTAAACTTAACCAGCCCATCACAACATAAATAGCAGTAGAAGCCCAGCGAGGCACATTGATCCAGAATTTTTTGGAAAAAATCATTGAAATACCAATAGCGGCTAAAATCCAAATCAAAATTAAAGAATACCATCCCCACGGCCCCCAAAGAGCAGTAAGGCAAATTGGCGTATATGTCCCGGCAATTAAAATATAAATCATAGCGTGATCTATCTTCCTAAAAATATCCACCTCCTCTGGTGAGTGTCCAAAAAGATGATAAATAGCGCTTGATGTATAAAGAAAAATCATACTCAATCCAAAAACAGAAAAAGAAATTATATTAACAGGAGAATGCTTTAAAACAGCCAAACGAATTAAAACAATTGTGCCGATAATAGATAATATCGCGCCAATCAAATGGCTCAACCCGCTAACAGGATCTTTAATTTTAATTTTTAGTGCCATAGTGATTTTCAGAATTTATTTATTATACAATATTAATTAAATGTCGTAATCAAAATTTCAATGTTATTAAAAATATAAAAATGTTTTTTATTTAATTTTTT
>JAQVET010000025.1 GCA_028697615.1 Minisyncoccota bacterium | reverse complement strand
AAATGGATTAAAACTGCCTATTGCTATACCTAAAAAGGTAGTAAAACCATTTTTTTTCTGAATTACACTGCCATCTGCTAATGTTAAAAATTGAGGAATGGTTTTTACTAAATTAATTATCAAGTCTTTTTGATTTTGTTGGTGCTCAAGGTAAAAATCTTTTTTTAGAAATTTTAAAATATTTTCAAGAGAAGAATTTTGACCTATTTTTAAAATTGGGGCGTTGATAATAATATCTGAATTAAAAACAATGTTAGCAATGATTAAACCATTTTTATCAATAAAATTATCCTTTGATAAATCTAAAATTTGAATATTGTTTTTTAAACAAACGTCTAAAAGCCCAGATTTTTGAACACAGATCTCAATTGGAAAATTATTAAAACTCTGACCCGCTAAGGTAATATTTTCAGATTTTGCGCCTTTTGAAATTAAATATTTAATCAAATTATCGATAAACAAAGGACTAGTATTTTCTGCAAGATATGAGTGTTTTGGAGAAATTAATGTTGGAAGAATTAATATTTTAGAATTCTCTTTAATAGTAATATTATCAAAAAAATCAAACATTTTTTCGATAGTTTCTTTTATGTCATATTTTATTCGCCAAATGGCTACCTTGTCTTTATTATCAGAATTATCTATTTTAAATTCATCGCCTATTTTATATTCTTTTGCTGATTTAAATACAAATCTATTGCCATTTTCATCTTCAAGAAGTAAAACAAAATATGGCACTATAGGATGAGTAATTGTAGGGGTATTTACTTGGGAAATCCCAATAACTTTAAATTTACTACCTGGCATTCTTTGAGGTTTTGAAAAACACTCCGGACATTTTTTAATCGGATATTGCCAAATTTTTTTACATTTTGGACACTGATAAAACATAGGTTTCAATTAAAGAATTAAAGGATTAAAGGATTAAAGGATTAAAGGATTAAAGGATTGAAGGATTGAAGGATTGATTTGTGATTTGGGGTTTATAATTTTCTTAATATGTGAACCGCTACACTACCGCCAGCACCGCCTATATTATGACAAAGACCAATTTTTGGATTTTTTACCTGTCTTTCTCCACATTTTTGACGAAGTTGATTAACAATTTCATATATTTGAGCAAGACCGGTAACAGAAATTGGATGACCTTTTGCCTTTAATCCGCCAGATGGATTTATAGGCAATTCTCCATCTAAATTTACCTTTCCAGATCTTATAAGCTCGCTTCCTTTTCCTATTGGTGCAAAACCCAAATCTTCATATGATATAAGCTCAATAGAAGTGAAGGCATCGTGAACTTCAGCAACATCAACGTCTTTTGGGGTAATCTTTGCTTTTTGAAATGCCTGTTTGGCTGCTATTTGCGTGGCTTTGAAATGGGTAATATCATCTCTTCCAAATGTTAAAAGATAATCTGTGGCAAAACCAGAACCAATAATCTCTATATCTGTTTTTTCTTGGGACAGAACTACTGCTGCTCCCCCGTTTACTGAAAGCGAACAATCAAATAATCTTAATGGAGAAGCAACGACAGGAGAATTTTTAATTTCTTCCAACGAAATAGGTCTTTTAAAATAATATGCTTTTGGGTTTAATGTAGCATTTTGATGATTTTTATATGCTATAAGGGCTAAATCATCGAGAGATGCTCCATATTTTTGCATATATGCCTGGGCTATAAGGGCGTTTTGAGCAGGAAAAATCATTCCTTCTGTTTGCTCAATAACTCTCTCTGCAGCTGATAAAATCCAATCTACCGTAGCTTCGCTTCTGTTATCAACTAACTTTTCTCCCGCAAGTACTAAAATATTTTTAAAATTTAATTGCCCTGCTATCCAAATTGCTACTCCTCCGCCTCCACAAACAGAAGAAACTTCAATAATAGGAATATTTGTTTTAAAAATATCAGAAAGAAAAGAAACCTTATGTGTTTGATGTTCACCTCCAGCAGCGCTGGATATTCCTGTGAAAACAATTGCATCGATATCAGATATTTTCATTCTTGAATCTTCCAAGGCTTCCATAGCTGCGGCGTAAGCAAATTGCCACCAAAATTTTGGGGTATAATCAAATTTTGTCATTCCAACTCCTTTAATATACATATATTAATTTTTAAAAATTATTCCGTGATTTTCTTTTTCATCCATTGGCCTCCAAATTTAAAAACAGCAAATACACCAAATAAAACAACTATCATATCAAAAGCACGCAAAATCAAAGTAAAAGCGATAGCACCGTGAGAACTTAAATTAAGAGATGGAAAAACAAATGCTTGTATCAATTCATGTCCTCCCAAAGCAGCAGGTAATGGAATTAAATAAGAAATATTAGTAAAAGCATTCACTGAAAAAGCAGAAATAAATCCAATATTAAAACCTAAAATTAAAATAAGCACCCAAGACCTTACTATGCCCATTAATCCCCTTGTTAACGAAAGAAAAATACATTGAATTGTATATTTATTTTTTAATTCAAAAAAATTAAAAATAATTTTTTCTGATGAGTCTAAAATTCCATTAACCTTTTTATGTGTATCTTCTGATTGAATAAATTTTTTTAAAGGCAGTTGAATAAATTTTATTATACTTTTGCTTTTATATGCTCTTGAGTAAAAAAAGATAATAGCGCCTATAGGAAAAAGCATTATCAGTAAAAAAATCCAAATTTTTGCAGGTACTAGTGCCACCTTAAAAATAAAAAAGATCACGCCTAAAATTATAATTAAAAAAAACACTGTTCCCTCAAAAATTTTATCAATAAAAATTGAAATAATTCCTTCTTTCCATGGAAGTTTTTTCTCTTTTTTTACAATATAAGCACGAATCGCTTCCCCCGAAAGCATTAAAATAGGAAAAAGATAGCCAACGCCAAAACCTGCAAGCCATGCCCAACTAACATCTTTAAGAGGCAGATCAAAACCCATTCCTTTTATAACTACCTTCCAACGCCAGATGCCCAAAATTGTATAAACTATTGTTAAAATAAGAATTATCAAAAAACTAGAAAGCGAAAGAGAAGAAAACACTTCTAAAATTTCTTTAATTCCTACTTTATTTAAAATAAAATATAAAAGTAAAATACTTAGGATTAAAGTTAATGAAAATAAAATAATATTTTTTTTCATATAAATTATTAAATACCAATTTAAAATAATAAAAATATAAAAATATTCTATAATAATCCAGATTTTTTTTCCCTGCCTTGGGCAATTCTTTTTATATTTTCTCGATGTGTCCACCAAATTATAGCACAAATTGCAAGACCTAAAAATAAATAATTATAACTATATGTTAATGTAAATAAAAAAAATGGCAGAAAACTCGCAAAAACTAAGCTTGCAAAACTCGTAATCTTAAAAAAATAAATAATAGGAATAAAAATAAGAACAATAAAAACAAGAAATTTCCAACCGAAAAGAGGCAGAAACGCTCCAATTGTAGTAGCAACACCCTTACCACCTCTAAATTTTAAAAATATAGGATAAATATGACCCAAAACAGCAGATAAAATAACAAGAGCAATTTGCCAATCTAAAAAATGAAAATAACTATTTGCAATCCACACAGGTATTGCTGATTTTGCCATATCTAAAAGACCAACAATAATCCCCCATTTTCCTCCAAGAACTCTTCCAACATTTGTCCCGCCAGTTGCTCCACTTCCTACATCTCTAACATCGATCCCTTTTTTCTTTTTTACTATTAAATAACCAGTTGGAGTTGATCCCAAAAGATAACTCAGAATCAAAAATAAAATAAAATAAAATGTATTCATATATTAATGTATATTTTTTGATTTTAATTCTTGAATATAACCTTTTAGTCTATCAATATTTTTAATTAAAAGCAAAACAACTGGAACAAAAGCAATATAAAATATTTGCAAATTGTAAAAAGAAAGAAAAACCCAACCCAGGATTATTCCGATAAATCTTCCAACCATTTGATTTCCAATTGATGAAAAAATTTGTGAAATTTTAAAAACTGCCCTCTTTTCTAAAACTAAATCAGCAATAATAGAGGAAATTAAAAGTGTTCCTCCCCAAATAATTAAAGAAATCGGATCTAAATATAAAAATATACCCATTAAACAAGCAGCGCCTCTTCCACCATGAAACTTTAAAAATATCGGCCAGTTGTGACCAACAACCACAAATGCAGCGGCTAAAATTAAAAAAATAGTTGTATTATATAAAGAAGAGTAAATAGATAACTTTTGGGCGGAAAAAATTGCCAAAATAGCTTTCCCCATATCTGCACTTAAAACTAAAATAAGTCCAACTATCCCCATTTTTGTTCCTTTTGATTCCTTAACAGCCCTAAATGTATTTAATGTCCCGATGTTTCCTGAACCAACTTTTCTAATATCTTTGCCAGTAAATGCTTTTGTAATCAAATATGCAAAAGGGATTGACCCTAAAAGATAAGAAATAATACTTACAACCAACAATAACATATATTTATTATATTAAATTAAAATTTAAAAAATACTTAAATTAAATAATTAAAATTTTGCAAATAAAAATTAATTATATTTTAACATATTTTGTAAAAAACTTGATGTTTGGTAGAAGATATTTTATTGTTGAAGGTAAATTATTAATCATACAACTTTCTATATAACCACAACTGCATTTTGGGCATTTTAAATAAAACATATCTTGCACTCTTTTTTTATATTTTGGAGAATGTAAGACATCTTTTAATTGTTCTTTTTTTAAATTTCCAAGCGGAGGAAGTGCCCAACAACCTGAATAAATATTTAATTTTGAATCTATATAAATTCTAAGATAACCAATTACACAAAAAAATTTAGGATTTTTAAATTTTAAATAATCTCGCGCAAATTCTAATGATTTATTATCCAAATTAAATACTTTGGGATTTTCTTTCTTTACTTTATATAAATAATCAATTGTTTTATCAATTAATTTTTGATCACTAACTTTTAAATTATTTTCGTCTATATTTTGAAAAAAATAAAGATTACTATCTAATAAATTAAAACTCCATGTAACTCCCAATTCCTTACAAAGTTCTATTAATTCTGGAATTTCAGAAATATTATCTTTTAAAATTGTAGTGCCAACATTTATTTTAAAATCTTTTTTTATTTTTCTTAATTCATTTATGCCATCTATCACCATTTTAAAATGTCCAGGAACACCTCTTATCTTTTCATCAGTTTTTTCTATTCCATCGAGCGAAATAGCAATCCAATCAATACCCGCATCAATTATTTCTTTGGCTTTTTTCTTTAATAAAATTCCATTTGTTACAATATAAACCTGAGCACCTGTAATCTTTTTAGCTTCTTTTATTAACTCTGCAATATCTTTTCTTAAAAGAGGTTCTCCTCCTGTAAAACCAATTATTTTTATTCCTATTTCTTTAAGTTGATAAAAAACATTTTTAAGTTCTTGAATTGTTAAATCTGTTTGAAAACCACTTTTCCAAACATCGCAAGTAATACACCTACTATTACAATTTTCTGTTACTTTCACGCTCGCTTCAATAGGACTAATTTTAATTAATTTTAAAAAAGAAGGAATATATCTACTTAAATAAAGCAAAAAAATATCTATTCCAGTTTTTAAGTATTTTGCTTCTAACATATTTTAAAATTTAATAACTAAATATCTTCTACCCAAGAGAGAAGTAATGTATCTGGACCACCATGAACACCAACAATTGGATCTATTAAACTTAAAAAAACAACATTTACTATACTTAATTCTTTTTCAATCATCTCTTTTAATCTTCTTGCCCCTTTAAAATTATCTGCGTGAGAAATAGCCACAACAATCTTTTTACCCGTCTCTATTTTATCCTTTATTTCAATTTTAAGTTGATTAAATAAGGCCGTCGATACATCTTTTGCCTTTATTTTAAGAGCCACTGCCTTAACTACTCCATCTCTTGTTCCCACAAGTGGCCTCATACCAATTTTTTGCATTTGTCTTAATAAAACCGCTAAAGAATGAGGTAATCTTCCACCAGCCTCAAGCCATTTTGGATCTCCAAGCATTCCAAATAAATGAATTTTAGGAATAAATTCTTTCAGTGTTTTTATAATTTCTCCAAAATTTTTTTTCCCTTCTTGAATTAATTGGTTAGCTTTAAGAGCTAAAAGACCCTCTCCACAACTACCCTGATAGGAGTCAATGATTTCAATTTTTTCTTGATCTTTTTGGGGGAAAAATTTCTTTGCTTGAATTGCTGAATTAAAAGCACCTGATAATTTAGAAGAAACAGTAATTACAATTGTTTTTTTAAATTTTGAAAGCGCTTCATCAAAAGCTTTTTTATAATTTCCAATTGATGGTTGAGATGTTTTGGGAAGATTTTTAATTCCCCTATCTGCCGCTTCTCGCATTTTCTGAAATAAATTCTGACCAGGTAAATTTTTACCCTCTTGCCATTCTATACTAAATGGCACTAAAATCATTTGAAATTTTTTTATAATCTCTTTTGGAAGCGAAGCAGTTTCGCCAATAATTAAACCAATTGATTTCATAAAATTATTAGTATATAAATCTATTAAATGCTGTATTGTAAAATGTTTTTTAATTCACTCAAGGAATGAATTTTTTTAAGAGATGGATCCTCAACTTTAACAAAATTTTCCCTATCAATCAAGATGGTTTTAATTCCCAATTTTTGAGCAGGTTTAATATCTCTCTCAAGTTCATCGCCTATCATTAATGTTTCCTCGGGTTTAACTTTAAACTTCTTTAAGGGCACCATAAAAGCCCGCGGATCGGGTTTTAAAAATTTTGTTTCAAGTGGTGTGAAAAGTCTTGCCCATTTTTCAATTTTAAGATGTTTTATTAAAAAATTTGCCTGAGCGGTTAAAACACCTTTTTTAAAAGGTAAATTAATCACTTCTTTAACATCATCGTAAAGTTCATATGTAAGATTTTTTTGATAAAAATCAGCCAAAATTTTGGCATTTTTTACAATATTAGAAATTTTTAATTCTTTTAAAAGTTTTTGAGAAAAATCTAACCAACTTGTAGAAAAACCAATTAATTTACCAAAAATTTTATTAAATTCATTTCGTTTTTCGGGTGTCTGAAGGTCAATTCCTAATTTTTGGTAAAGAGAAAAAAAATCTTGGATCTTAACTTTATATTTATCAAAACCAAGTGTTTTATAAAAATCAAATAAAATTAATTTTAACATATAAATATTTAAAAACCAACTATTTGCCAAAAAACAAAAATAGTAACAAAAATACCAACCAATGAACCAATAACCATTTGATCAACTGTATGATGTCCAAGTCTCTTTTTGGAAACAGCAATTAAAGGTACAAGCGGCAAGAGAAAAAATGCATATTTACCAACTAAAAACCAAAGGGAAGTAATACAACTAAAAAGTCCTGCTAAATGAAAACTGGATTTTACAAAAAAATTTAAAACAAAATTTACTATAATAACACCGAACAAAGCTCCTATCACCGCCACTATTATTTTAGGATATTTTAAAAAATATGCAGCAAGACAAGTTGGAATTATAAAAAGAGCAACAAGGATCGCCATTTCTTTTTTTGAATCGCGGTACATCGTATGAAAATCAAAAACTTCCCTGCCTTGCTTTTTAAAATACCATCTTTTTAAATATTGATAAGAAATTGGTGGCGCTATTAATAATGTTATAATTATAAATGCCCATTTTACTGCTTCTTTTATAGTTTCAAAAACCAAAAAACAAGCCACTATAATTGGAAAAATTAAAAGAAAATATGGCTGGAAGATATCAACAACAATTTTTTCTATTTTTAAATTATTTTCTTTTAATTTATCTTCCATATTTTATATATGTGAAAATAAATTTAAATCTCCGTCCATCCAGCAATTAAGGCCCCTGGCCCAACATGAACACCAACCACAGAACCAGTTAAATTTATAAAAGAAACTTCTGCTTTAATATTTTTTAATATATCTTTTAATTTTTCTGCTTCCTCTAAATTATCACAATGGGTAATGACTACCCTTATTTTCTTGCCATTTTTTCTCACTTTCTTTGATTTTGTTTCAATTTCTTTAAAAATTGCTTCAGGAGTTTCTTTTACACCAAAACGAAAACCAATTTGTTCAACAACACCATCTTTTATTCCTAGTAATGGCCTTACTCCAATTTTTTGGAGACGTCTTATCCAATTTGCTTGAGAATGGCTTATTCTTCCTCCCCATTCAAGCCATTTTGGATCTTTTAAAAAAGCATACACATAAATATTGGGAATAGTATTTTTAAGTTCTTGGATAATTTCAGATACACCTCTTTGCTCTTGAATTAATTCAATTGCCTTTAAAACCAAAAGTGCTTCTCCGCAAGTAACCTGATAAGAATCAATGATAAAAACCTTATTTTTTTGCTCTTCTGGTAAAATGTCCCTTGCCTGGCAAGCAGAGTTATAGCCACCAGATAATTTTGATGATAAAGTAATACAAACAATCTCTTCGAAGCCCTTTTCAAATTGCCTCTTAAAAGCGTCAAGAAATTCCTTTGGCGAAGCTTGCGAAGTTTTTGGTAGTGTTTTAATCCCTGCTTTTTCAGCTTCCCTCATTTTTTGATAAATATTATCTCCGGCTAGATTTTCTCCATCAGGCCAATCTATCTTAAAAGGAACAACTTCTATTTGATATTTTTCAACAATTTTTGGCAGGAGATCTGCAATCTCATCGGTAACAATACCAATAGAGACCTTTTTAATTGATGGCTCTCCAACTACTTCTTTTGCCATATCTTGTTCTCTTAAGGTTTGAATTTGTCCGATATTTTTCATAATATTTTTTACATTATCTGGAAAATCTGTATGAATATGAATTTTTATTCTATTACCTACCTGAACTATATCTATGGAATTACCCAATTTTTTCAATTTATTTTTGATTTCCTCTTCTGAAAATCTTGGATTTTCAATTAAAGCCACTACTTCATATCTATTTGAAAACATTTGAACAAATCTTTTTGATTTTCCAGATGGTTTTTTACCACTAATCGACGTTTTAAAAAATAATGGTGTTAAAACCTCTAAATAACTTTCTAAAATCATTAAAAAACCAAGGCCTCCGGCATCAACCACGTTTGCTTTTTTTAAAAGTTCCATTTTTTCAGGTGTGGCAAGTAGCGCCTCTTTAGCTTTTTTAACGGCTTTTTTAAAAATAACAACAATATTTTTCTCTTTTTTCGCTTCTTCTTTGAATACTTGGACAGTAGCATCAATTATGTCCAAAATCGTCCCTGGTTTTGGATTTTGAATTGATTGCCAAGCTCTTTCTCTACCTTTTTCAAAAGCAATGGCTAACTTTTCAGCGTCAACTCTATCAGAAAAATCTTTTTTATCAGAATTGACTGAATTTTCATTAAGTGACGGCAGAAAACCAGCCAAAAAACCAGTATAAATTACACCGGCATTGCCTTGAGCAGCAGTTAATGCTCCATCTAAAGCGGCTTCAGAAAATTCACTCAAATCTTTGAATTCTTTTCCCTCAATGGCCTCTCTAACACCGTTTAGAGTTTTTGCTAAGTTGCCTCCTGTGTCCTGATCAGGTACAGGAAAAACATTAATTTTATTAATTTTTTCTTTATCTTTTTCTATTCTTTTACTAGCAGCCAAAAACATTTTTTGCAAATCATCTTTAGTTAAATACTCCATAAAATAATAAAATAAATATTCAAAGATGTATTTTAATCAATTTAAAATGCAAGGTCAAGTGATGCTCTATCTCCCCAAATATGAATTTTAAATTGATTTAACAAATTATTCTCTTTAATAAGTAAATGATTAATTACCATTTTTACCAAAAAATTTTTTAGATTGCCAAAAAGCAATACTAACAAATAAAAGTGTAATCAATGTTGGCAGGTATTCAGGAATATGTGCGCCGAAACTCTCAGCGATAATAAAAAGTCCCAAAAGTCCAATTGATGTCATTGCCCCATTTTTTAAATATCGATATTTAGCAATTTTATCAACGCTTTTAATTGTCATTTCTCTAACAATTAAAGCCCCGATA
>JAQVET010000024.1 GCA_028697615.1 Minisyncoccota bacterium | reverse complement strand
GGTACAGGTCCATCATCTTGGTGCTACAAAGGAATATGTGATCTTAATGGAAATCTTGCAGAATGGGTAGATTTCCCAGATGTAGTTGATGGAATAGTCAAAATACAAGGAAAAGAATATACCTTAGTTCCAGCAAATTATGATATGGAAAAAGCCTTGGGCAGAGATGGAGTAGAAAATCTCATCCCACAAGAGCTTGATCCATCTCCAGATACTTCTGCTGATTCAGGAGCCTCAATAATGATAAATAAAAATTCAGAAGATTTTGATTATCCCAAGACAATCCCAATCAAAAAAGATACTATACTTGGTGATTTTGACCAATTTCGCAATGGAGATGGCACAAAGTATGGAGATGGTAAATACTATCTCTGGATACCAACATATGATAAAAACAACAATAAAAAAGAAGATGGACCAACTGATGTCGCTTCAGAAATTTTAGTTTGTGACTCTTTTGATGGAAACGCTTTCACTGATTGTGAACACTATCGAGGTTGTGCCCTTAATTCCAATCAAATTAAAGATAATCAAAGAATATCCTCGACAATACCTTCAATGCTTCGAGGTGTTGATTGTCCAGAAACTTCACCATCTTCTTTGGTTCTTACTGGTTATATTCAAGATATGAGAGAAGGTGATTTATCTTCACTCGCTCTGCCTTCAAAGATTAGTATTGTAGGAAATCAAACTTATAATAATGATATTTTTAAAATCGCGCCATATGGCTTTAAATTAGCAGTTCGTGGAGGTAGTTGGCAAGAAGGAGAAAAGAGTGGAATTTTTTCTCTTGATCTATCGTTTGCGCAAGATGGAAAAAGTTGGAGTGTTGGTTTTAGATGTGCAAAATAGAAATAAAACTAAAAATTATTATAGAATAAAAACCAGAGTTTCTCCTCTGGTTTTTATTTTTTATATAATATGTTAAAATAAATTTATAAAAATATATTAATTTAATATGGATACACAAAATTGGCAAAAGGGTACCCAAAATTTTTCAAAAATTAAACAGGGAAGCCCTTCTCTTGCTTTAACCGAAGGGCTTAAAAGAAGAATAGAGATTGTTCAAAAATATGTTGATTTCAGAAATAAAAAGATTTTGGATATCGGTTGTGGGGTAGGAGTATTTTTAAAAGAGTTTGAAAAATATACAAAAAAAGAAAATATTTTTGGTATTGAAGTAGATGAGGAAAAAGTTGAAATTGCAAAAAAGAGCGGTTTTAATGTAATACAGTCACCTGCTGAAAATATGCCATTTAAAGATAATTTTTTTGATATCTTGTGGTGTCATGAGGTAATCGAACATGTTGATGATGATAAAAAGACGGTTGAGGAATGTATTAGAGTTTTAAAAAATCAAGGTAAATTTATTATTTTTGCCCCTAATCGTCTTTTTCCATTTGAAACACATGGAATTTATATAGGAGATAAATATTTTTTTGGAAATATTCCTTTGGTTAATTATCTGCCCAAAAAAATTTATAAAAGTTTAACTCCACATGTAAGAAATTATTCAAATAGAGATATTGAAAATTTATTTACGGATTTGCCAGTTAAAATTATTTTGCATTCCCATATATTTCCTGGTTTTTCAAAAAAGGGAAAAATTTTTCAAAAGATTATTTATCCTTTAGAAAAAACGCCCCTTAATTATTTTGGAATATCTCATTTTTTAATTTTAGAGAAGATATAATAATTTGATTTTAATAAAGAGAAGGTGATATTTTAAAAATTTTATTTATTGATTTTGATCAATTTTAATTATTTTATTTGTAGCAATGATATAAATTGTACCATCATTTTCTTCTACAAATAAATCATTGATTTTTTCGATATCTTTTAAAATATATTCTTTGACTTGTACGCCTGATTTTTCTGTAAGTACTAGCCTGTTATTATCTACCAAAAAATAAAGGTATTTGTGATTTCTTGACGTAAATATCTGGGATATTGTTTTTGGGGTAGGAAATATTTGCAATTCTATTTCTCCTTTTTTGTTTCCCAAACTATATATTTCTAATTTTCCATTTTCTAGTAAAAAATAAACATCCCCATCGATGGCTAAATTTTTTACATTACTTTTAGTTTCTTTTAACCATTTTGTAGGTGATGAAATACTATTTTCAAAAATTTGATATTTATAAAGTTGACCTTGGCTTTTATCAAAAAGATACATAAAATTACTATAATTATCAACATCAATAATATCAGCATTATCAGATTGTGGTATTGAAATTGGAATGGGAAAATTTTTTCCTTCAATGTAAATTTTATAATTTTTATCTACCAATATAAGATAAATATTGCGGTTTTGAATTTTAGTTGCTTGAATGATTTTAATATTTTCCTGATCGAGAATTTCGGAAATGTTAGTAATTTTACCTTTGTTATATTTAAGGTCGATCTTATAGACATAAGGGCTATTTTTGGCGAGAATACTAATTTCAGAATTATTTTTAATTATGTTTGTTGGCTCAAAATTCTCTTGAAGATCTTGCATTTCAAATATAATTTGGGGATTGTCAATTATTTTTCTACCCAATATTTCATTTAATTTACTTTCAGCTGTATTTTTAAAATTTTCTTTTTTAGTTTTTTGTTCGCTTGTTAATGGTTTTATTTCATCTAATTTTTTAAGAGCTTCATTAAATTTTTCAATACTCTCTTGTTTTTTACTAAAGATTAAGAAATTTTCTCCTTCTTGTATAGTTTTATTTATTTCTTCAAATGTTTGATTAATTTCTGCTATTTTTTGTTTTTGATTATTTTGCCACACGGAGAGTCCTATAATTAATATTAAAAGTATTATGCCAAGTATCATTAAAACATTTTGTCTCTTGTAAAAAAAATTTTTTGTAGATATTAAAGAGCGTTGTGAAGAAACAATTTGAGAAGTGGTCATTTCTTTTTGGGGAATATTTTTATTTCTTTCTGTATGCTTTTTAAGAGAATTTGAAGTTTTATTCCAAAAATCTTGAAATATTTTGGGTATTTTTGAAAAATTATATTTTATTTTTTCAGAAATTTTCATTAACTCTTTTTTAGAGTCCTGTGAAAAAATTTTAACTTTTGCTTCCTTTTCTTCGACGATTTTTTCAAGTGAAACAACTTCTTTACCCATTTCAATAAAGAGAGCAATACCACTTTCATCAATCTCTTTTTTTTCTAAAAATAATTGTCCCTTTTCTTTAGATAGTGGAAATATTTCATTTCCATGTTCAATTAAAAATTTTTTATTAAAAACATTTGATGTTGAGAATATTAGGGCATCATTTTTTTTCATCTCTCCTTTCAAAATCGCTGAAAAGGGGTTTGTGGGTGTATAACTTCCTTCAAGATTTTCACTAAGATCAATAACCTCATTTTTTCTTAAAAGAAATGCTTTCATTTTGCCAATTTGAGAAATAAGTATTTTATTTCCACTAATTGATGCTACCAAGATATCTAAAGAAAGTGGCCAGTTGATTCGATCTCTATTTTCTAAAATAATATTAGTGCCGGCCTTCAGTGCTTGAGAAAAAGCAAGACCTTGCGATCTATTTGGGTTTGAAAAATATTCTCTTTTTATTCTTGAGGCAAGGAGATTTAATATATAGAATGAAGTTTCTGGTGCATTTTTAATTCTTCCCACAATAAAAAGATAGCCGAGTTTTTCTTCGTCAATAGTGCTTGGTTCCCAAATAAAAGTTTCGCAATAAACGTTTGGTTCTTTTCCGTCAAATACTATTTCTTTGATTTCAGGCATATTTAGTAAATTTTACCATTTTTTCTTTAATTTTTCAAATTGAATTTTGTGAATGTAAAATATGGTATTTGTTTAATACTTTTATGTATCCGATGGCGGTGATGGAGTAGGTGGTATAGTAGGAGTAGGTGGTATAGTAGGAGTAGGTGATATAGTAGGAGTTGATGTCGGTTGTGGTTGTTGCTCTTCTATTTTGCCAGAATAATTTACAATTTTTTCAATTTTATTTTCTACTTTATCATAAACTATAATTTTTAAACTATAATTTTTAGATGACGGAAGATTTTGTATAGAGAGATTATAAATTTTGTCCTGACTTTCTGTTGATGTTTCAGTTATCAGTTTTGATTCATCTCCTAAAAATACAGATATTTTTTTAAGACCTAACGGGGCCTCTACTTTAATTTGCAGTGTAAAACTATTTTCAATTTGCGAACCCTCTTTTGGCGAAATTATTTCTATTTTTGGTTGATTTTCTGAAATATGAACATCATCTTTTTCTGAAGGCGGTAGCGTTAATCCCCATAAAGATGTACTTGAAAAATTTTTAACAAAATATTGAACGCCGGCTTCCCAATTATTAAATTGAGGATCATTTGCTGGATTTTTTGGGGGTGGGCCTAATGGATTCAATCTGTCGACATAATATAAAATACAATGTGGTTTTATAAAAGTTTTTTCTACAATAAGTTCTTGCGGTGTTGATTCAGTAGCCAGTTTGCCAGATATTTTATCAATTTTTATTTTCTCTACTGGCATTTTACCATCGATCATCGGTTTTCCACTAAGTTTCCATTTGGGTTTTGTAAATGGTTCTTTTTTATCATTTTTGATTGCTTCTTTAATAAATTTCGACCAAATACCTCCAGTTGTTTCAGCGCCAATACCTTTAACAGGGGAGCCATCGCTATTTCCAACCCAAACTCCTACAACAATATTTTTAGAATAACCAATCATCCAAGTATCTTTCCAGTCTTCACTTGTTCCTGTTTTTACTGCAACATGTGGCCCAATATTTAAAGATGAGTTTCTGCCAAACATCGGCGCTCTTAAGTCATTATTTGATAATATCCAATTTATTTCATCAGCAACAATTTCATCAAGGACTTTTTTGGGATTTGAAGAGTACTCTTGAATAATATCTCCGTCCCTATCTAAAACTTTTAAAATAGCGTTGTGAGAATAATGCACCCCTCTTGTAGCGAATGTTCCATAAGCTGAGGTAAGTTCAAGTGGTTTTACTTCAGCTCCGCCAAGAACAAGAGACAAGCCATAATAATCACTATTTTTAGCAAAACTCACACCCATTTGATTAGCCAATGTAATAGATGAATCGACTCCTGCTAAATATAAAGTTTTTACTGATGGAATATTTAATGATTGGGCAAGTGCATCTTTCATTGTTAGTGGGCCTCTGAATTTTTTATCATAGTTATTTGGTTTCCATGGTTTACCTCCAGGATTAAAGTCTGTTGGTACGTCCCATAAAATTGTATCAGGTGTATATCCTTTTTTGAAAGCAGTAGCGTACACAATTGGTTTTAGCGCAGAACCAGGGGAACGCCTGCGCAGGGCAACATTAACTTTGGGATCCATTTTGCCGTCGTCTCTTTTTGAAAAATAATCAGTTGAACCAACCATTGCTAAAATTTCTCCATTTTGAGGATTTATCGCTACCAGCGAAGCATTTGCTGCATTGTATCTATTTTCCACTTTTGGCATTTCTTCTTTCACAATTTCTTCAGCCATTTTTTGAAGGTTCCAATCAAGGGTGGTGTACACTTTAAGTCCGCCTTGATTAACATAATTTTCCCCAAATTCTTCTATTAATAAATCTTTAACATATAAAGAAAAATGAGGTGCTCTTATAGGAACATCAGGTTGTTCTATTTGTAGGGGTTCTTTTTTAGCTAATTCAACTTCTTCTTTTGAAGCATAACCAAGTTCTGTCATTCTATCAAGAAAGTAATTTCTTCTTTGTAGAAGTATATCTTTATTTTCTGGTTTTAAATAATAAGATGGTCGTTGTGGCAACGAAGCGAGCGTTACTGCCTCGGCTAAATTTAAATCTTTTGCTGATTTATTAAAATAAGCTAGAGAGGCGGTTTCGCATCCTGCCATAGGGCCATAAGAAATATAATTTAAATAAAGTTCGAGTATTTCATCTTTTGAATATCTTCTTTCCATTTCTAAGGCAAAAATTGTTTCTTGTATTTTTCTTGAGATTGTTCTTGGCGCAGGACCAATAATTTTTCCAGTTTCATCCTTTTGTAAAAACATCATATTTTTAATCAATTGTTGTGTGATGGTTGATCCTCCTTGAACTGTTTCGCCTCTACTTGTGATATTAACAATTACGGCTCGAATAATGCCCTTAAAATCTATTCCTGGGTGTTTATAAAAATTGGCATCTTCAACAGCAATGGTGGCATTTTTAAGATATGGAGAAATTTCATCGAGAGAAATCCATCTTCTTCTAATATCGCCAGAAACCTCATAGAGTTCAACTCCATTTCTATCATAAATAATAGTAGATTCTTCAATTACCCCTGATTTAAAATCTTCAATATTCGGGGTTTTAGTTGCAAAGAAAATAAAAATACCAATAATAATTAAGAAACAGGCTCCGCAAAAAATACCAAAAACCTTAAGCCAAAATTTTTTTCCTCTTTTTCTTTGCACTTTGTTTTTTTCTTTTTCTTTTACAACTTGAATTTTATTTGAAAATATTCTTCTTGCCATAAATTAAAGATAATTATAACATATTATCCACTGCTTTTTCGATGGTGATATTTTTTATGAAATTCTTTAAGTTCTTTTTTTGTATAATGTGTGTATATTTGAGTAGTGGAAATATTTTGATGACCCAATATTTCTTGTACTGCTCTTAAATTACCAGATGATTTTAAAAGGTCAGTAGCAAAAGAATGCCGCAGTGTATGGGGAACAACATTTTTTATAATTCCTGCTTTTGTGGCATATTTTTTAATTATTCTTTCAATTGAACGAGGGGTCAACCTAAGATTTTCATATTTTTGATATTTTTGATCTTTCGGTATTCTTATAAAAAGAGCCGGGTCTGTATCTTCTCTTTTTTCAAGATAATTTGCCAGCGCATCTTTTGCTCTCTCAGATAAAAAAACAATTCTTATTTTCCCGCCCTTTCCCATTACAGAAAATTCTTGTGTTTCAAGATTAACTCTGTCTCTATCTAAACTACAAAGTTCAGATACCCTGAGCCCAGTTGAAAATAATGTTTCCAGTATTGCCCTGTCTCTTAAAGAATATAAATCATTTCCATCTGGGGCATTAAGTAATCTTTCAATTTCTTCGTCAGTTAAAAAAGTGATTTCTCTTTCTTTTAATTTTGCTAATTCTATTTTTTCTGGTGGCAGACTTTTAATTCCTTGTTTTGCTAAATATTTCAAAAATCCACGTATCGCTATAAGATAATAATTTTGGGTTTTTGGCAGAATTCCTTTTCTGTTTAAATAAAGCCTAAATTCTTTGATATCATTTTCTTTTATGTCTTCTGGGTATTGTGCTTTGGCAAATTGAAAAAATTTTGAAAGATATCTTTTATAATTTTCAATTGTTTTTATTGAACGCCCTTTTTCAATTTCAAGGTATTCAAGATAATCTTTAACAAAATTTTCCATAGATTAATTTTTAAAAAACAATTTGAAAAATTGTTTTCGCTAATTTATTGGGGTCATGGCGTATAAATCCCCTTGGTCTTAAAAGGTCTGTTTTAATAATTTGAGCGGTTTTTGGGAAGTTTTCCTCATCAATTTCAACGAGCTGGGCTTTTTCTTCTCTATATTTTTCTAAACGTTTTTTTGTGGGCATTTTATTATTTATTATAATAAAATCTAATAAATTTTTAGTAGTGTATTTTTCAATAGTTTTTACAAAATCAGATGCTTTAAAATTATTGGTTTCTCCAAATTTAGTCATTAAATTAACAATATAGATTTTTTTTGCTTTTGATTTAATTAATGCATTTTTTATACCAGAGCAAAGAAGATTGGGTATGATGCTTGTATAAAGATCTCCTGGTCCCAAAATTATAAAATCAGCATTTTGGATTGCTTTAATAGCTTGAGGATTTGCTTTTGCTCTCGGCTTAAGCCAAACTCTCTTTATAGGGGCATTGGTATTGTGTTTTGGGATATCAATATTCGTTTCACCCTTAATAATTTTTCCATTTTCAAGCTGGGCAAAAAGGTGACATTTTGTTAGCGTCGATGGAAATATTTTACCTTTTACATCGAGCATTTTACTTGCTTCATCTATTGCTTTTTGAGTATTGCCAGTTATTTTTTCAAGGGCAGCCAGAAATATATTGCCAAAACTATGCCCATTAAATGTTCCTTCGTTAAAACGATAATTAAAAAGGTCAATTAATATTTTTTGACTTTGTGAACTTAAAGCAACAAGTGCACGCCTTACATCTCCTGGTGGCAGGACGCCAATTTCTTCTCTTAATATACCGGTAGAGCCTCCATTATCTGCCATAGAAACAATTGCTGAAATATTTAATGGGTAATCTCGAAGGCCTGAAAGCATAACAAAGGTACCTGTTCCTCCTCCTATTGTTACAATTTTCTTTTGATTTTTGGGCATGTAATGATTATATCGATTAAAGCATTAAAGAATTAAAGAATTAAAGGATTAAAGGATTTATAATATATATTATTTTAATTCTTTAACTGATATTCTATTTTATTACAAAAAATATCTTTATTCAAGTTTTCCCGAGAACAGTTCTCGGGAAAACTTGGGGTTGATTTTTTGGGAATTTGGTGTGATAATATAAAATGTATTGTTTGAGAATTACTCTCAGATAAATTAAGTATAGAATAAGGGACAATCTTTAATACAAAAAATAAAATAATATAAAAAATTAAAATGCCTACAAAAAGACCGCTATTAATAAATAATGAAATTTATCATATTGTTATTCGAGGAGTCGGGGATTCTTTGATTTTTAAAGATGAGGATGATTACTATAGGGCAATTTTCTCTCTTTATGAATTTAATACTACTGATGCAGTTTCAATTCGAGATCTTCGTAAGATTCGTAAAATGAAAAGTTTGTCCCGAGAACAGTTCTCGGGGATAGCTCGAGATTTATTGGTGGAGATTTTGGCTTTTTGCTTTATGCCAAATCATATTCATTTATTATTAAAGCAAACTGGAGATAATGGGATTACTAAATTTATGAGAAAATTTGGAGCGGGTTATGCTAATTATTTTAATAAGAAATATGCAAGGAAGGGGCATCTTTTTCAAGGAAGATTTCGGGCAGTCCATATTAAAGGTGATAGACAATTAAAAAATGTATTTGTTTATATTCATACTAATGCAATATCATTAATTGAACCAAAGTGGAAAAATAAAGGGATAAAAGATCCTGAAGAAGTAATTAAATTTTTAGAAAATTACAAATGGTCAAGTTATCTTGATTATATTGGCAAGAGGAATTTTCCTTCAGTAACTAGAAGAGATTTTCTTTTAGAGATAATGGGTGGGGAAGAAAGATGTAGAGAATTTGTTGAAAATTGGGTAAGATATAAAGGAGAATTAGAAGTTTTTGGTAGTGTGGTTTTGGAATAGTGAAAGCTCCCCGAGAACAGTTCTCGGGAAAACTTGGGGTTGATTTTTTGGGAATTTGGTTTAAAATTATTTAATAAACTATTATAGTTTTATAATTTAATTATGGGTAATATTGTTAAGGTTTTTTCAAAAGAAACACAAAAAAATAAAAAAACCTTGAAAAAAAATAAAAAGAGAAAATTTTCAAAACAAAAAGCTTCTCGTATTTTTGTTTTGTTTTTTGCTTTAATTTTTATTTTATATTTTATTTTAATTGAAATTTCTCCTCAAAAAACTTTTGCTTCAACTAGTTTTTATGCTAACTATGATTCTTCTTTAAATGCCACTTATTCTATTGGAGATGGTACTGGTTATAATGATGGCATACCTGCTGAATTAGTGTCTCCTGGTTATGGAGATGCCGGAAAAGCAGTTAAGGTTTCAAGTGGTGAAACTCTGCGTTATAAGATTGAAAATAATCTCAATCCTAATAAAGCAGAAATAGAAATGAAATTTCAGCTTCCTTACGATCTTTTGGGTGATAGAGGTAAATTACAATTTTCCAGCCCCTCTGGTATCTTCTATGATTCTTCCTCTGATTTTATCTATGTAGCAGACACAAGCAATAATCGCATCGTAAAAACAAAGATAGATGGCACAGGATGGCAAACACTTGGTGGTCCTTCTTCTGGTTCTGGTCAAGGACAATTTTACTCTCCTCAAGGTATCTTCTATG
>JAQVET010000023.1 GCA_028697615.1 Minisyncoccota bacterium | reverse complement strand
ATCAGAGCCTGGGAGTATACGACACACCCTTCGAGGCTTATTATCAGCTACCAGCGAGTGCAGCATGTTAAATGAAATACACCTTAAAAGAAGGCTACATTTGGTCTTGACTACTAGACCATCTCCCTTTCTATCTGCTTTTTGAGCTTAACCACATTGAGTTCTTTATACGTGGCTCGTAGTCTTTCTTTTTGTTCTTCTTCTATGTCTGGTGATTCTAATAACCTCTGATAAGGGGTCTTAGGACTATCATATCTCTTGATGACCCGACTTCCTATCCTTTCTTTGCTTTTAAGCTTCATGGTTACCTGAAAGAAGTTATAATACAGTCTGGAGATAGAATAAAGCTCATTTAATAGGTCTTGTTCCTCCTGGGTATCATAGCGGGCATAGCCAACCAGCCGTCTGACCACTGAGTAGTTCTTCTGCTCAACGTAACAACCGTCATTTTTCTTAGAGGCCCGGCTGCGAGTAAAGGTCAACTGATTATCCTGGCAGTATTTGATGAGGTGGGCATTGATAAAGGCTCCATCGTTATCTGAATCTATCCCCAGGAGCTTAAACGGCAACCTGTCTTTTATCTTCTGGATGGCCTCGAAAGTCCAGACTTGAGCTCTGTTCTTGACGGCTACAGTCTCACTCCAGGTAGAGGCTACATCGGTGGCATTAAGGCTGTAGAGGTGTTCTCCCTCGGTTCTGCCCCCATCATGGCCAACCAGATCTGTCTCCAGGAAACCAGGTCTCTTCTCATCCCACTCCGCATAGGTCCTGATTGGCACTTGATACTTCAAAAGAGTGCCTGGCCTGGTCCTGGCTCTACTCTTTATCTCCATCTTCTTCCTCTCCGGCCGCAATAACCGATCCGCAGTAGAGGCTGAGACCCTCAGCAGCTTCTCCCTGATTGTCTTCTTAACCCTTAACTCCCTCTGTTCCTCGAGCTTCGGTACCAGCCAGCCTAAACTCGCCACCAGCCTCTTGCCACAACTATAATCCAGAACCTGCCAGAGCCACCTCAAGACCTTCTTAAACTCCTCATCATAGACTCTCTTCCGCCTCCGCTTTATCTTCCTTATCTCCCCAATTACTATTACCTCCTCCCCATTTAACCCCCTCATCACCACTTTCCGACCACAGTTACGCAATAACCAGCTACCATAACAGCGGTTATAGCACGTAAGCCCTAGGAACTCCTCCAGCACCTGGCCCTTGCCCTTCTTAGAGCTCCTCTGATACTTACCAGCTAACTCCTTTAATACCGCTCTTTTAATCTTCATCTCTAAACCCATCGCTTTGCCTCCTGGCTAATCTTATCCCTGAATTTAGCTTCATCCTTAGCCAGAAGGCAAAACATTTTCGTGTAGATTCTCTCATGAAGCAACGAATCAGTTTCGTGTAGATTTTAGATGACGCAATTCGTTCTCTTTACATTATAGAAACAGTTTTCTATTATGATAAAAGAATTTGATAGGCTTGCAATAGATAAATAATATTATTATGACAATATAATATCAGCGAGACTTGAGCAATGGGCAAAGATATAAAAAAGTTAAGGAAACAAAAGGGCTTGTCACAGGATCGGCTTTCTAAATTGGCTGATATTCCCTATAACACGCTAAATAGGCTGGAGTCAGGCCGTATCACCAATTCCTCAATAAACACGCTGCAAAATTTAGATAAGTCCCTTAATATCGGTGTTAACGACTTATTAAAGTGATAAAACCATGACTAAAGAACAAAAGTTTTATAAGGCGTTATCGGATGTTTTTATTGGCGCTAAGGTTGAAGGCAAGGGTGGATTTGTTAATTTGATGAGAATAAAGTCAAACTACTACCGCAAAATTGAAGCTATTCTCAAAGACGATATAGGAAAAGCTTTAGAAAAATATCCCTTTTTTAGAGATGAACTTTTTGACAAGCTCTACTCATTTTTCAGCCGCTATTTTACAGAAAGTGGTTCAATCTATTTCAATTCAACACCATTTCATAATAACGTCTATGAAAAGGTTTATACTGATGAAAAAGATGTCATCCTCTTTTGGAAGACACAGATGCTCTACTATGTCAAAACCGACCGGATTTTCAGAAGTTTGCCGGTGGAGTTCGACGGCTTCAAGTTTTATTTCGATGCTTCACAGATAGAAAACAAAAAAGCAAATGAAAAACGATCTCTTGTCTTTGAATTAAATCAAGTCCGTGAAGACAGCACGATTGTTTTTGACGTTCAATACTCCGAAAAAGGCACAAAAACGAAACAAGATGAGATATTGAAAGCCATAAAAAGAAAGGGTATTGCCATTACCGATGACCAACTAGAGCGTGCCTTTAGAGTTTTTGAAATACAAAGTGAAGTTGATTTCTTCATTAATAAAAACGCCAAAGCATTTTTGCAGGAGCAGTTTAAACTCTGGAGTTATCAGTATTTCTGGGAAGGGGCTAAAGAATGGAGCGCGGATAGAGTTAATGAACTTCAAATTCTCAAAGACATAGCTTTCAAAATTATTGATTTTATTTCGCAGTTTGAAGACGAACTGGTAAAAATCTGGAACAAACCGAAGTTTGTCAAAAATTCAAACTATGTAATTACTCTGGATAGAATTAAAGATATATCATTAGTAGAAAGAATTTTAGAGCATAAAATTATAAATGAACAAATTAAAGAGTGGCAAGAACTTGGTATTGTAGATGAAAACTTCAAAGTAAGCGATATTTTTACAACTGATTTAATGAGTAAACATTTATCAGAAAAATATCACCATTTGCCGATTGATACCAAGTATTTCAAGGATTTAGAGCTTGAGATTTTGGGCCAGTTTGAAGATTTAGACAAATCTCTGGACGGCTGGCTGATAAAAAGCGAAAACTATCAGGCATTAAATACAATCCTGCCAAAATTCAAAGAAAAAGTGCAGACAATTTACATTGATCCCCCTTATAACACAGGAAGTGATGAATTTATTTATAAGGATAAATTTCAACACGCCAGTTGGCTTACTATGTTGTTAAATAGATTAACTTTATCTAAAGAATTTTTAAAAGAGTCTGGTAATATTTGTGTAAGTATTAATGAAAACGAGCTATATAATTTAAAACATGTTTTAGATCTAATTTATGGAGATTCCAATTACCTGACAAATTTCACCATTAAGGTTAGGCATGAAGAAAGAATATTAAAAGGAGATAAGGATGTTCATGAGGTTATAGAATATTTATTATATTATAGAAAAACTGATAAACATAAAATAAGAAAAATAAAAATAGATAATACTTCGATTCAGGAATATATTTGGCAAATTAAAGAGATTAAAAATCCGAGTGCAGTTATCGAGTTAGGAGGGAAAAAAGTTGAAGTTTTTAAACCTGGAGAATACCAATTAATGCAAAGCTTACCTTCAACAAAACATTTAAAAAGAATAAATATTAGGGGATCAATCCGACAAGGAAATTCGAGTGGGAGATTTTTCGTAAAATATCTTGAACCTGATTTTGAAAAAAATAAAGGTTATTTATACAAGATTTACCATATGGGGAATGATGGTTTAGGATATCGCTATTTTTACATTCCTGATAAGTCTTCAGGAAGAAAAAATGGAGATTATTTTCAAGGGGTTCCCGCAAATAAAGAAGATATCAAAGAAATTCCATATCCTAATTATTTAAATATGGTAAATGACTTTAATCGAACTGGATACGAAGGCCCTCAATACTTTGGGAGTGGGAAAAAACCAGAGTCGTTTGTAAATAAAATAATTCATATTTCAAATATAAATCAAAATGATTTAGTTTTGGATTTCTTTTTAGGTTCAGGTACAACTTCAGGAGTAATGCAAAAAATAGGGGAAAAATGGCTTGGTATAGAAATGGCAGATTATTATTATACAACGATCTTGCCAAGGATGAAAGAAACATTGGCCGGGAAAGGAAATCATGAACCATGTGGAATTTCTAAAGACGTTAATTGGCAAGGCGGTGGGTTTTTCAAATATTACGAACTTGAGCAATACGAAGAAGCATTGGCAAATTGTAAATACGAGGATGGCGATTTGTTTAATTCGCCTTCGAAAACTTCCTATCAGGAATATGTATTTTTAAAAGATGAAAAGATGCTTAAAGCGCTGGAGATTGATTACGAGAAAGAAAAGGTCAAGGTAGATTTATCAAAACTCTACCCAAATATAGACATTGCCGAAACCTTATCAAACCTTATCGGTAAATGGATTCGAAAAATAAGCGATGGCGAAGTGGAATTTGAAGATGGAACAAAAATCAATACCAAAGATTTGGATTATAAACTAATTAAACCATTGATTTGGTGGTAATTATGGCAAAATTTAACTTATACAAAATCAATCCTACCCAACGAGATGAACTTGTTAAGAAATTTCAATCAGTTGGGCTTTCAAAAATAGGGAGCAAGAGTATTGATGGATTTTATCTGGATTTTTATTTTTCGGAAGAACCTGACGCTATAGATATTTGGTGGACTGACATTTATAAAGATTTTTTCGGAACAACAGAGAAACCAAAAAATAAAATATATTTTGCAACATTACTTATCTATAACTCCCAAACTGTTTACGCGGTTAGCCTTGGTAAGTCGCATTTTTACTTGAAGCACTTTTGCGATAGTGATTTTGGACTTAATTTAGCAGAAAGAATTGTTGATGAGATAAACCCTAAAATAAAAAACTCAAAGTTTTACAAAAGCCGGATAAATAAGGTTATCACAACCTATCAGGAAGGTAGTGGTATTGATTTTGACAGCGGCGAATCACTTCACTATTTGAAAGCTCGAACGATTGATAAAAATATATGGGGAAAAACTGCGAGCTTTGGGCATTCCGCCCAATTTAATATTGAGATTAAACCTGAAGAATTACCCGATTTTATCATAAAAATTGAGGAAATACTAAAGCAAAGCTCACGAATTAAATTGCCAAAGGTTGTTTTGGTGCAAGATGAAGAAACACAAAGCAAACTTGATAATTTGCTCGCCAAGGTTTTGATTAGCACGTCTCAATCATCTACGGTGCAAGAAAGTGATATTACCTTGTCGGGCGTAGATTTTATTTTCTCTGACCAATACGAATACAGCTTTTATGTGAGGGGAGATCGCGACTCTCACACTGATAAAGGAGAGCTTACATTAGACCGGCTGAGGCAGTTTATTTCAGAAAATAATATCAATCTTGAAACAAAACTTAATGATGTAAGAGTAAAAGTTCACAACGAGTTTGGCAGAGATTTTTCTGTGTCGCTTAAAGAGACATTGGACTTTGTGGAAGAAAAAGAGCGATATTGTCTTATTGACGGTAAATGGTATCAATTTAACCAATCATATGTGGATTTCTTAAAAGCGGAAGTTGATAGCATTGATTTTAAGGAGCAAGAAGAAGTCAGTGATAAGACAGAGCGGGACTTTAATAATAGAAAAGGCAGAGAAGGATTTGTTAATTGTGATAGGTTGAATGAATCTTTGTGCAAAATATATAGGGTAGAGAAGGTAGATTTGTATAAAGACAAGATACTACACTTTGTTAAATTTGGGACTCCGCAAAAGATGAACTATGTAGTCGACCAGGCAATCAATACCGTTAAGCTATTGCAAAACAATCAAAGCAGACTTCTGATCAATGACGAAGAAAAAGATGTTGAAACGATCTGCTTGTGGCTTGTTTTTGATAGGAAACAGAAATTTAACAAGCTTTCGGAATTGAACTCTTTGATTTTTCATATGAAGTTAGCCGATTGGAAACGATTGGTGCAAAATGCCAGATACAAACCAATTATTTATGTAAGTTATAGAAAAAATGTCTAAACTTTATCTCCAAAACATCGTAGATGATATCTCTTTTGAAACTTTGCCCGTAAAATGGCAAGGGTTTGATTTTGCGCGGTTTTCAAAAGACAAAACACTTTTTGATTTTCAAAAGCAGGCCCTCCAAAATGCTCTTAAGGGTCTGTGGCTTTATTTTATAGATCAAAAAGCGGACAAGCAAAGCTTTTTCAATCTTTACCAATCCAACGGTTTTACGGAAGACTTTGATTATGATTTGAAAAAAAGAGAGGGCAAAAAAACCGCAAAATATCTTTTAGAATACGACAAAGATTATCCTGCCATTGATTCTAAAATTCCCTTTACTCATTTTATCAACCGAATGAGTTTTTGGATGGCCACAGGCTCAGGAAAGACCCTGATTATTGTTAAATTGATTGAATTTTTGGGCAAACTTATTGCGGGAAAACAATTACCAGCGCTGGATATTCTTTTTTTGGCTCATCGTGACGACCTTTTAGATCAATTTAAAATTCATGTTGAAGAATTTAATAGCTTTAATTTTGACACAAAAATAAACCTTAAGAATTTAAGAGATTACGAGAGCGTCAAGCGTGAAAACGCCCTTCCATTTCCTAAAAACGAAATTACCGTTTTTTATTACAGATCCGATTTAATTTCTGATGAACACAAAGAAAAAATCGTCAATTTTAAAAACTATGATAATGGCGGCAAATGGTATGTTCTTTTAGACGAAGCCCACAAAGGCGATAAGGAAGACAGCAAAAGACAGATATTATACTCTATACTTTCAAGAAACGGATTTTTGTTTAATTTTTCTGCAACCTTTACTGACCCGAGGGACTTTGCAACCTGCGTTTTTAATTTCAATCTTTCAAGATTCGTTGAAGAAGGATATGGCAAGCATATTTATGTATCGTCTGCGGAAATTAGAGCGTTCCGCGGGCAAGGCGACTTTGCGCCAATCGAAAAACAACAAATCGTTTTAAAAACACTTTTGCTTTTAACTTACATCAATAAGCATTATGAAAAGATCAGACAGGTTGACGATTCCCTATACCATCGCCCGCTTCTTTTGACCCTGGTTAATTCTGTAAATGTACAAGATGCTGATTTGGAGTTATTTTTTAGAGAATTAGAAAAAGTAGCGGAGAACCAAGTTAGGGTAGATTTGCTTGAGCGAGCAAAACAGGAACTTGTCCAAGAATTTTGCGATAACGCCAAGTTTGTATTTGAGGAATTGGAGTGTGTAATAAATGCTGATCTGGTTTCAAGATTGGATTACGGGGATATTTTGAAATATGTTTTTAATGCTAAAACTCCCGGCAAAATTGAAGTTTTGAAAATCCCCGGCAATAAGCAAGAATTGATTTTTAGGTTAATGACTGCTGAAAGACCGTTTGCTTTAATTAAAATCGGTGATATTTCTGGTTGGCTAAAAGATAAACTTGAGGGTTACGAGATAAACGAAAGTTTTGCAAACGAAAGCTATTTTAGGCGTATCAATCGCGATGATTCGGATATAAATGTTTTAATGGGTTCGCGTTCTTTTTATGAAGGTTGGGACTCCAATAGACCAAACCTGCTCTTGTTTGTGAATATCGGAGTTGGAAGCGACGCTAAAAAATTCGTTCTGCAATCAGTGGGCAGGGGCGTAAGAATAGAGCCGCAGAAAAACAAGCGCAAACGGCTCCAGAATTTGTTTAATGCCAAAATTGTAACAGCACAGTTATTTGAGAAGGTGAAACATTTTATCTTGCCGATTGAGACCTTATTTGTTTTTGGCACTAATGCCGAAAATCTGAAGGAAATAATTGCAACGCTGAAAGCAGAAAAACAAGATAAAGATTTAGGCGATGCATTTATTTTGAATCCAGAGGCACAAAAACATACTCTTTTGATACCGGTTTATAAAACCTCCCAGAGAATTTTTGCTGAGGAAAAAGACCCGCAAAAATATCCGGTGAGCAACAAGGATTTTGAAATAACCTCGAACTTTTTTAAATTCTTAGGCGATAAAGTTGCTTTAGCCAAATATGATTGCGAAGTAAGGGTTTTGAAGAAAACAGAAGAGAGTTTTGAGGAAAAAGAGCGATACTACGATTTTAGTGAGAGAAATTCACTCTTTGATCCGGGGTTAATTCTTGACCGAATCTTCGATTATTTCGGAGTTAAAAGTAGAGAATTTGAAAAGTTTAAGCAGTTGGAAGACGAAATTGTGCATTTCAAAAAGGTTAGGTTTAGTGATGGTGAGAAATATGAAGAAATTAAAAAGAAGATTGATTTCATGAGACAATACCCAGAAAAGAAAAAGGAATTAGATGAAATGTATGGCAAGGTATCTCAAGACAAATATGCAAAGCAATTGAAATTATTTGAAGAAGTAGGCAAATATGAAATCAATAATCAAAAAATTAAAATAAAATATTTAGCTAATCATTACTATCTTCCGGTGATAGTTTCAGAAACCGAAAAAATCGATTATCTCAATCACATTATCAATGTTGATAGCGAAGTAAGATTCATTGAGCAATTGGAAGAATATCTTGCTAAATCCAATAATGTATTTACACAATTTGACTGGTGGATGTTTTCAAAACTTGACCAAACACTAGACGAGGTTTTTATTCCTTATTACAACCCAAAGGAAAATAATATAGCAAATTTCAAACCCGACTTTATTTTTTGGATGCAAAAAGGCCAACGATACCTGATTTTGTTTGTCGATCCGAAGGGAACCGAACACACAGACGGCTACAGAAAGATTGATGGATACTCAAAGATCTTCGAGACCGAACAAAAACAAAGCAAAGATTTTTCATACAATGGATTTACTGTAAACGTAAAACTTTTGCTTAAACCAAGACTAGGAATGGCTCAGGTTTTGGACAATTATAAACAATACTGGTTTGACAACTTTGATGACTTTGCAACCCAAATCAGCTGATTTGGATTGATAGTGTGCGAGAATAGCTGACATAAAAATCGGATTCGGGCCAGCACTGTCCCGAAGGGGAAAGCGTTAACCCAATTTCGGAGATGGTCTCATAGTCAAGACCAAACATAGCTATGTTTTAAGGTGTGTTTCCTTTAACAGGTCATGCCTGCTCGTATCTGATAATAAGCATCGAAAGGAAACATGTTACCAAGCCCATGTAACGAAGATAGCATTAAAAGTCCCCATTTCCTTCGTTTATCTTTCGGCGAAACGGCAGTATTAAGGGTTGATGCAAAAAAGTGGCAAAATTAATCTTTAATGATGACGAAGAATACTTTGTAGAAGGAATCTTCTCTAAACTGAGTCTTTAAAACGTTTTAGGATTAAGGTTAGGCCTCACCAAGTGTATCAACCGTATTGCTGCTAATATAGCTTGACAGCCGGACTTTTCATCGTGCAAACTCGCTTCTTACCAGCTTGAGCTTATCTATGCTGCTAACAACGTCATTTAGTTTTTCATGTATTTCTTTGACTTCAAAAGCATCCCAGAAGCCCAGGGCCTTCTTGAAGTTTTCTGGAAGTGCACTTGTTTCCTGATCTATTTTTTTTAATTGAGCAACATCAGAAACACCTATTATCTTTTGGACCGTTGGATTAGCCATTGCTTTCTGCAAATTAAGGATTAAGCCATTTCTAGTATTATTTTTCAGCCAAATATTTATACAGGGGTTTGAAAGAGGAAGTGGTGCGGATTATTTCGTCTTTGAAATTCTCGTTTTCCATCTCGGGATGTTCTTTAAAGAAATATCTTGTTCTGATCATGAGCTGGCCGTTGTAGCTTGTCTTACGGGCAAGTGTGTTTCTCAGGCCCTCCCACAATGCTTTATTCTTTTTGACGTTCTCTTCGGGATTACCATTTATTGTGTCCAAATTCAGCTCGATTATCCCGTCGATAACACCATCTGTTCTCCTCACATAATGGCGCTGCAAAAACTCAAGGTAGATATTAGGCAATTTGCTTCTTAGCTCGAAGAGCAGGCTTTCAAACTCTCGGAAAAGATTATCATCCTGACATATTGCCTTAAGTCTTTGCCACCTCTGGCCGGCATTATGGGGAATCGTCAGTCCGATGAAAAAACTGGTCTCGCTCAAGGAGAATGTAAAATGGAGATCGTTAGTAAACTCTTCCTGAGGAGCTAAATAACCCCAGGCCGCTTCAGCATAAATCTCATAAGGGTTTCCCTGTCTTTTGTATTTTGGTTTTTCATATATAAAACCTTGATAAATTTCTTGTATTTTCGGTTTTATAGTCCGGATTAAATTCCTGAGAATCTTATTAGCCTCATCAAGATCATATTAGACTTGGTTTTTTCCCCAAAAAAAGTCTTTTCCACTTGACATTTGCTCTTTGAGGCATAAATTATTAACTGAACGGTTA
>JAQVET010000084.1 GCA_028697615.1 Minisyncoccota bacterium | reverse complement strand
TAAATAACAGATAGCATTTTAGAAACATTCTCACATTCTCAAGAATGTCAGAATGTTGAATAAAAAGTCAAAAAATTAATAGCAAAAACCATGGCCGAGTTAAATGAAATTAAGCAATATTTAAGTTTTATAAAAGCGATTGGGGTAAGAAAGAAAAACAGATATTTTGCCTTACAATTATTTTTTTGTTTTTTAGATACACTGGCCAATATTTATTATCCAAAAGAAAGAAGTGGTGCTTCAAGATACGAAAAATTATTGAATAAAATTGATATTTTGGATAATATCTCTATTGTAAGTGAGTGGGATCTTGATTATGAAATATCCTTACCAAGATTCTTGTGGAAAATTAGATGTGCATTTGTGCACTTTTTGCCTTCTGATTTTGATAAATTAATTATAGTCCAATATTCAGAATCAAACTATCTTTATGGTTTTATGAAAGGAGGTTATTTGTATATTAATTTGAAATCATTAATAACACATTTAGAGAGTATAATAGATATTTTTATCAAAGGTAAATATTTTAAAAAAAGATTTTATAAACTTTACAATAAAGAATTTATAGAATTAAGAAAAATAATCGAAGGCGATTTCAAGCCAAGCAAAAAGTCGAAAAATTAATTGAGAAAAGTAAATTAAAAAATTCATTAGTTTACCAACTTTATTCTCTCACGCCGGAGGAAATTGAAATTATTGAGCAATGCGGAAATAGAGTTAATAAAAGTTAAATTTATGGAGGAAAATAAAGAAAAAAATGATTTAGAGCCCGCCCCTAAAGAAAAAATTTTTACCGTCTCGGAATTTTTGGATTTTTTGAATACGCTGATTATACCGCAGCAAGTTATTATCAAAGGCGAGGTAGGAAAACCGATAAATAGTTATCCCGCTTATACCTTTATAAAGCTTTTAGATAAAGAAGGTTCTTTATTAGAATGTTTTATTCGGAATGATGTAATTGATAGTTTGGGGATTCCTCTCGAAGAAGGAACGGAAATAAAAGTTGTTGGCTACCCTGAAATTAGAAAACGAAAAGGAGAGTTAAATTTTCAAGTCCAACGCATTGAGTTTGCCGGCAAAGGGGAGTTGAAAAGACAGTTTGAAATTTTAAAACAACGCTTATCCGAATCAGGATATTTTAAAGAAGAATTAAAAAGACCTCTTCCTCGATTCTGTGGAAAAATAGGATTGATTGCTTCAGGTTATGGGATGGGAGCTAAAAAGGATTTTGAGACTCATTTGGGTAAATTTAATTTTCATGTATTTTTTCGCGATACGCGCATGGAGGGTGCTTTTTCGGTAGGTGAAATAATAGAATCGATCAATTGGTTTAATCAAAATATGTCCGACTTAGATGTTCTAGTATTAACGCGAGGTGGTGGGGATTGGGAAAGTCTGCAACCATTTAATAATGAAGAAATTGTTAAAGTTATTCGGGCTTCTAAAATTCCCATTATAACTGGTATCGGTCATGAAAATGATACAACCCTTGCCGATTTGGCGGCAGACGTTAGAGCTTCTACGCCCACGCATGCAGCAATGATTTTAAGTGAAAATTGGCAATTAGCTGCGAAATCGATATCTGAAATTAAAAAAAATATCAGCAATACAGTTAAAATAATTTTTAAAAATGCCAAAGAGAAAGCCGATCAACCTTCTCATAATTGGTTCAGTCGAATACAAAATGAAATAGCGAAAAAAGAAAAAGGATTAGATATTTTATGGCAAAATATTACTTTCAATTTCCAAAACTATTTAAAAGAATTTAATATCTTGGAAAAAGATTTTTATAAAAACACTCGATGCATTAATGATTTAATTAAAAAACAAGAATCGAAAATAAATCAATTATTGATTAATTTGATCAGAAATGAGGTTAGTTGGCAAAGCCGGATAAGCAAGGATCTAGAGCAAATGGAATTAAATTTAAAGCAAGCCAGCCCTATCTTAAAATTAAAACAAGGTTATACTATTACTAAAGATCAATTTGGAAAAATAGTGAAAGATCCGCAAAAATTGGAAATTGAGCAAACAATTGCAACTCAATTTTATAAAGGTCAAATAATATCTAAAATTAAAAAAATTAATAAATAATATGCCAGAAGAAGAATTTAATTTTACAAAAGCTTATAAAGAGATTGAGGAAATTAATGAATGGTTTCGGCAAGAAGATATTAATTTAGATAAAGCTTTAGAACAATATGAAAGAGGAATGGAACTAATAAAAAAATGCAAAGAAAGATTAAGAGAATCTGAAAATAAGTTTGAAGAAATCAAAAGAAAATACGAGGCTGAGGGAGGAACAAAAAATAGTTAAAATTAAAATTGATAAAGGAGATTGTTATAGTTTTCAAATCATTTTTTCCTTCGGCCATTGTGTTAGGCATTATCTATAATATTCTCACATTCTCAAGAATGTCAGAATGTTATAAAGCCGAAATAAGGCATTAAATTACAAGGTATGAAAACAAGCAAGCAACTCGAAAGATATTTTAAAGGTGCGGCCAATCATC
>JAQVET010000083.1 GCA_028697615.1 Minisyncoccota bacterium | reverse complement strand
ATATCCAAAAATATATTCTTTAACTTCTTTTTCAGATACATTTTTTGCCCTTTTACCAATAATTATGCATAACTCACCCTCATAATCAACATAATCAGGAGCAACAGAAGGTAAAAATATTGGGGACAGATGACCTGTTATTGAAGTTGTTGCTTTTAAAAATATTACTGGTTCTTCTGGTAAATCCATTTTACTTTCTTGGGCATGTTCCTTATAATTAAGTCCAAGTGCAATAATATTTGGCGGAAAAACAGGGGGCAGGAATTTAATTTCTTCAATATTTACTCTTTCACCTGTTTCTTCAAAATCATCAATAAATGGTTGCCATTTAATAACTTCAATAAAATCACCTTTGTAAATTCCATAATTTTCTTCATTATTTTTCAAGAATTTTACAATTTTCATTTTCCCCTTCTTTTCCAAACAATTACCTAAAATTATCTGAGAATTTATATGTTTTTACCAACTTTCTTTTTTCTTTCTATCCCTTATAGGATAAAATATTTTAAAAAAGTAGTAAAATAAATAAAAAAAATAATTGAAAACTTTTTAAGTTGGTCAGGGGAAATAGGAGAGGACCAAATACTCCTAGTTCATAAAAGAACCGAAGGAAGACTGTCCCTCCTTTTTTCCCCTAACCAGAACAGAACCACCGATAGAGTGCCGTCCCATTGAGGACCTTCTATAAGGCCGTCGGCGTTCTGGGTCTGACCAACCAATTTTAACAAGGAGGTTAAAATGATTTATGTAGGTATTGATTGGTCTGATGAAGACCATAAAGTATATTTAACTGACGACTCTGAAAAACGGTTAGATGCTTTTGTTATTTTGCATACTCCTGAAGGAGTATCTGAATTATTTGCAAGAGTTGAAAAATTTGCTAAAAGTGTTGATGATGTTCTTTTTGCTGTTGAAAAACCTTCAGGACTTTTGGTCTCTGCTATTTTGGATAGGGGATTCACTCTATACCCTATAAATCCTAAAGCAGTTGACCGATATAGAGACAGATTTAAAGTTTCCGGCAAGAAAGATGACTTTTTTGATGCTCGGGTATTGGCTAATATTTTAAGAACTGACAGACACATTCATAAACCGCTTATTCCAGATTCTCCTGTCTGCCGTAATTTGAAAATTCTAACTCGCCAATACGAAAGTTTATCCCGACTCAAAAGGAGAGTTATGAACCAAATTATATCTACTCTGAAAGATTATTACCCAGTTGCTCTAGAACTTTTTGGTAAGATAGACCAACCAATAACTATTGATTTTTTGAAACGATTTCCTACTGCTGAAAAATTCTCTAAATTAACTATATCCCAGATTAAAAATTTCTTGAAAAAACATCATTATCCAGGAGTTGAGAAAAAAGCAGATGAACTTTTCCAATTGGCTAAAACTCCTCATTTTCAAGTAGAAGAATTTGTAGTAGAAAGTAGATCTCTGTATCTTTCTACTCTTCTTACACAACTTAAAAATCTTATGAATGCATTAACAACTTTTGAGCATGAGATAGAAAAAATATTATCTCAACATCCTGACAAAGATATTTTTCTTTCTCTGCCTGGCAGTGGAAATCTTACTTCTGCTAAACTTATTGCTGAATTTGGTGATGACAGAGACAGATATAAAAAGGTAGGTGCTGTTCAGGCAGTTGCAGGTAGTTGTCCTGTTACTCGGCAGTCAGGAAAATACCGAAATGTTTACTTCCGAAAAGCATGTATAAAACCTTTCAGAAATGCTACTAACCAGTTTGCTTTTAATAGTATAAAAAATTCTCAATGGGCTAAAGATAGATATAAAAAATATGTTGACAGCGGTAAGAAAAAAACTCACGCTCTCAGATGTCTATCTAATGCCTGGTTAGAAGTAATTTTTGCTATGTGGAAAAACAGGTCAACTTATGATGAACAAAAGCATCTTAAAATTGTCAAAGAACAATTTCAAGGAGAAATTTCTCCCAGTTTTTTAACTTGTTAAAAAACTTTTTACTTTTTAATTTGACATAGAGTGTCTTCCTTATTGTTTCAAGAACCCGGTTCTCACAGAGAACCAGGCTCTTTTATCTTAACCGGAAAAAATCTCCCTACCCCGTTGTGCCTATTGAAATACATTACGGCACCAACTCTGGGTGCTAAACTTTGCTACTTTTATCAGTTTGTCAAAGGGGGAAGTACTCCTTCCTTTATAAAAGGAAGGCCGGGATGGATTTCTATTATAAATCCCCCTCTTTCCCCCTTTTGTAAAGGGGGAAGTATTTGGGATGACGCACCAACTCTGGGTGCTAAACTTTGCTACTTTTATCGGTTTGTTAAAGGGGGAAATGACGCACCAACTCTGAGGAACAGGGAAGCAACTTTAATTGGTTTACAAAGGAGTAAGTATGACCTGGAAAGTTAAATTTATGCGACTTATGTGTTATATATGTGTTATAATATGGGAAATAAGGAGAGAATTATTGCATAATAAAGAAAAAAAAATTGCTATTGTTTCAGGACCAACTGGTGGACATTTTTTTCCTGCTCTTTCAATAGGTGATTCACTGATTGAAAGAGGGATAAAAGTTAAATTTTTTGTTC
>JAQVET010000022.1 GCA_028697615.1 Minisyncoccota bacterium | reverse complement strand
AAAATTCAAATTTGTATGTTTGTATTAAATTTGCAATTCGTAGTAGTGATTTGTAATTTTAATAATTTTTTTGTATATTTATAACATATAATTTGTAGTAGTTTCTTTAATTCTTTAATTTTTTAATGCGTTAATTTTTTAATTCGTTAATTGTTTTTACTATGCGTGCTTTTTCTGGAATTCAACCGACAGGGATCATTCATATTGGAAATTATTTTGGAGCAATAAAACAATGGATAGATCTTCAACAAAAATTTGAATGCTTTTTTTGCATTGTTAATCAACACGCAATTACCATTCCCCAAAATCCAAAAGCACTTAAAAAAAATACAATTGATTTAGCAACTCTTTATCTTGCCTGTGGACTTAATCCAGAAATTTCAACTATTTTTATTCAGTCTGAAATTAAACAACATACAGAACTTACCTGGATTTTAAATACAATTACTAAAATTTCTGAACTTGAAAGAATGACTCAATTTAAAGAAAAAGCAAAACAGCATAGGAAAAATGTAAATGTTGGACTTTTTGATTATCCTGTTTTGATGGCAGCGGATATCTTGCTTTATAAAACCGATGTTGTGCCGGTGGGAGAGGATCAAAAACAACACGTTGAAATAACAAGAACCCTCGCAAGACGTTTTAATAAAATATATGGTCAAACATTTAAAATTCCAGAAGTTCTAATTAAAAAAGAATCAGCCCGCATTATGGGGCTTGATAATCCTTTTAAAAAGATGTCAAAATCTGCCAAGAGTCCATTAAATTATATTGCCCTTGACGATTCGCCAGAACTTATCTTCGAAAAAATTCAAAAAGCAGTTACTGATTCGGGGAAAGAAATAGTTTATAATCCTCAAAAAAAACCAGCAATTGCCAATCTGCTTACTATTTTCAGTTTAATTACTGGAAAATCAATTAAAGAAATTGAAAAAGAATTTCAAGGAAAGGGGTATAGCGAATTTAAACAAAAATTGGCTTACGAAATTATTGAATTCCTATCTCCTATTCAAGCCAAAAAAAGAGATCTTCAAAAAAATGAAAAATATGTTTTTCAGGTATTAGAAATAGGAAAAGAAAAAGCAAAAATTATAGCTAAAGAAACAATGAACAGAGTTAATGAAAAAATTGGCCTTATATAATTTAAATTTCATTATAATATAAATTATTCTCATTAATTAATATAATTTTTCTCTCATTTTTATCTTGGTATTTAAATTTCAATCTTATCGTTTGTAGTGGTAAAATTTTTTTAATTTTATCTCCCCACTCAATTGCTACAATATTTCGAGGATCTTTTATTATATCTTTAAAACCTAGTGCTAAAATTTCACGTGGATTTTGAATTCGATAGACATCAAAATGATAAAAAAATTTAAATGCTATATCCCCTTTTTTATTTAAAATAGGGTATTTTTTCATAATTACAAAACTTTGACTTTTTATTATATCTTCAACACCGATTTCTTTAGCAAATCCTTGAAGAAAAGTAGTTTTTCCAGAACCAAGATCGCCTTCAAGAGAAATAATAACTGCTTTTTTATTTTTTTTCTTTATAATTTGTTGGGCAAAATCTTGAGCAATTTTTTTGGTTTCTTTTTTAGATTTTGAAAAATATTCTTTCATAATTTTTAATATTTTATATTTTTATTTTTTTGTATTTGCCTCTTGACAAAATATTTTACTATGGTAAAATATTTTATATATGTAAAATAAAGTCGACATATTATTAAAAAATAAAAATTATGGCAAATATAAATAAAAAAGAAATAAGATTAGCGATCGCTGGAGTAGGTAATTGTGCCTCCAGTTTAATACAAGGTCTTTATTATTATAAAAATATTGGAGAAAAAGACAAATTGACCCCCGGATTAATGCATAATATTGTTGGACCATATAAAATTTCTGATATTAAAGTTGTAGCTGCTTTTGATATAGATGAAAGAAAAGTTGGTAAAGATATTTCTGAAGCAATATGGGCAAAACCTAATAATACATATATTATTACTAAGAATGTTTCCAAAATGAATGTAAAAGTTAAAATGGGTCCAGTTCTTGATGGAATTTCTCCTGTAATGAAGGATTATCCCAAAGAAGATAGGTTTTCCCCTGCAAAATTAAAACCAGTGGATGTAGTTAAAGAACTTCAAAAATCAAAGGCTGATATGTTAATTAATTATATGCCAGTAGGATCAGATAAAGCAACACAGTTTTATGCTAAAGCTGCTCTTGATGCAGGTATAGGATTTATAAATTGTGTACCTTCTTTTATTGTTTCAGAGTCTTCTTGGCAGAAAAAATTTGAACAAAAAAATATTCCAATTATCGGAGATGATATTAAGGCACAAATAGGTGCAACAATTACTCATAGGGCCCTTGCGCATCTTTTTAATCAAAGAGGTGTTAAACTTGATAGAACATATCAGTTAAATTTTGGGGGAAATACCGATTTTCTTAATATGCTTGAAAGATCAAGATTAAAATCTAAAAAAATTTCTAAAACTGAAGCTGTTCAATCTCAGCTGGAAACGCCTTTAGATCAAAAAAATATCCATATTGGACCATCTGATTATATCCCCTGGCTTGAAGATCAAAAAATATGCTACATAAGAATGGAAGGAAGAAAATTTGGCGAAGCACCTGTAATAATTGATTTAAAGCTTCAAGTAGAAGACTCTCCAAATTCAGCAGGTTGCACAATAGATGCTATTAGAATTCTTAAACTAGCTCTAGATAGAAAAATTGGTGGACCAATTTATTCGGCATCTGCTTACTTTATGAAACATCCGCCAAAACAATTTACAGATGATGAAGCAAAGCAAATGGTAGAAGAGTTTATTCAAGGAAAAAGAGAAAGATAAGAAAATATAAAAATCTACTAAAAATCCCTGCTAAAATGCAGGGATTTTTTTATTAATTTATTTTATAAATAAAAATCAAAATTATTAAAATTTTATCTCTATTAATTTATTACTTCTAATTTTACTGGTGCAGTGGAGCCCATACCTATCGCTTCTTTGCTTTTTGGAGATAGATCAATAATTACACCTCCCCCATAAGGACCCCTGTCATTAATGCGAACAATGGTAGATAATCCATTATTTAAATTTGTCACTCTAACACTACTTCCACAGGGCAAAGTGCGATGGGCAGCAGTTAGATCATCACCAGAAAAAATTTCTCCGCAAGCAGTTTTCCTACCGTAAAATCCAGGTCCATACCAAGTAGCTAATCCACTTAGGGCAGAAGTTTGTTTTTCTTGTTTACTGGAAGATCCTTTTTTAATAATTTTTGGAGAAGGTTTTTCGATAATTATTTCCATTCCAGAAATAATTTCACTATCTAATTTAAAGTTAATCCTATCAAATTGATTTAAAACAATATTTTTTTCATTTAAAACATCTTTTACTGTTTTTGCCCATGTTTTAATTTCAATGGTTTTATCATAATAAATAATTTTAATAGGTATAGCTCTTTTAATAATAATTTTTCCTCCAGAATTTATTTCTGTTTCCCCTGAAGGGAAAACTAAATCCTTCTCGTCAATTTGAATTTTAGAATCTTTAAGAATTTGAGAAACATTTTTTGATTGTGTTTGAATTTGAAATTCAATTCCGCTATCAACGATAATAATTTCTTTTTGAGAGTTATCTTTTGCGCTTAAAACAAAAAAAGGTAATGATACTACCACTACCAAAAATATAAAAAATTGAAATTTAAAGTATTTACACACAACAATCTTCTCCTCCTTATTAATAAATATATCCTTTTATAACTGGGCTATTTTTAGAAATAGTTCTTGAGGTTACTTTTCCCCAATAAGGAGAATTCATTTCGGAAACAACAATACTTGACTCTGTTACATTTTCTACGTAAGCGACGTGACCCCAAGCACTTTCTCTGGTTACTACAATGGCGCCAGGTGTTGGCTGGCAACCAGGATTATAACAGACAGAAAAGCCATATGCACGAGCATTTTCAAGCCATGTTCCTGCATTGCCCATCCAGGGAACATATCTTCTTTGAGCGACATAATAAGTACATTGACCATAAGGAAATTTGCGAGAACCAAGAGATGGATTGGAAACATTATAATTTTTATTACTTGTTATAGGTGCTGAAGGTGTTTGTCTGACAGAATTATTTTGAGCAGAAGACGGAGTAGTTTTTCTTATAACAGGCGCTGGTTTTATACCGTTTGGAATAATTAATTCATCACCTTCATTAATTAGTGCTTTTGAATCTAAATTATTCCAGCGTATAATTTCATCTGCGGAAGATTGATAAATATTCGCAATTTGTCCTACTGATTCTCCCCTTCTAACTTGGTGTAGGAGTCCATCAACAGGTAAAATTTTAATTTCGTCTCCTGGTTTAATAATACTTTTTTCTAATAAATTATTTGACCATAATATTGTAGATATTTTAAGATTATATTTTAAAGCAATAGAGGAGAGAGTATCTCCCGCTACTACTTTATATATAATTATTTCCTTCCTTTCTTGATTTTGATTTTGTGATTCTTGTTCTTGTTTTTGCAAGGAATTATCTGCAATAAAATTGTTTCCTGCTATTTTCTCATCAAAAAATCCTTCTTTAATATTTATAGAAGAAAATGATGGAGGGGTTTCAATTAAAGCATAGTTTTGCTGAGAAAAAACAAGATTATCATCGATAATAGAAATTTCGTTTGATAAAGCGAAAATTTCCGTTTTTGAAGAGACGGATAGTAATAATAATGTGGCTATAATTACAGAGAAAATAATCTTACAGAAATTTAATTTGTTCAAGAATGTACAAATAAGTCAAAACAACAATAAATTATCAATAACTCTTGACTATTTTAGTAGTATATCAAAATTTACTAAAAATGTCAAGATCTATTCCATACAAAATAATAGTCCCGTTAAATTAAATTTAAGGGGACTATTTAATTGAGTATTAACCCATTTTTACATTTACTGCTGAATATTAGTATCTTTCTTAATTTCAGTATCTTCCTTAACCTCACTTAAATTTTCATATAATAACCCAGAATAACAAGTAAAAAAAGGTAATACAAATAAATTTATTAGCAATTCAATAATAGAAGTAAATAGATTTATATTCCCGTTAAAAGTTAAAAAACTTAGAGGAAGAGAGATTATAGCGAAAATAATACTGACAATTATTATCATCGCTAATAATCTTCCAAAAACACCCCACCAGTTACCGATAACTAATTTTCTACTTTTAAGAAGAGCCGACATTCCCCCTTTGTTTTGATAAATCAAAACATAATTCGAAAAAAAGAACCATATCAAAAAAATAATTCCTGGAACTACCAATAATACAATACCTGCCATTACTATAATACCATAAAGAATAGATACAAAAAAAAGGGGAAATAGTTTCTGAATTCCAAATTCTAAACTTGTTTTAATATCTATTTTGCCTCTATTTTTAAATGCGAAAATTAAACTTGCCATCAACCAATATGAAAGAATAACTGTTAAAATACTACTAACTATCATTAATATAGTATTGTCTTCAACTAGAAAAAAACCAAATACGAAAACTAAAACAGAGGGAATAATTACAATACCAAAAAATTGTTTAAAATTTTCCTTATAAATTTTCCACGTATCAGTCAAAAGTTTACCCACAGAAGGAAGAGTTTTTTTTGATTTTATACTTACATTTTCTTTTATTTCTTCATCAACCATATTTTTTAAAATATTTTAAATTTTGACCTTTTTTAATCTCGACTTGTTTTATATCTTTATTTATAAGAAATTTTAAGTTATAAATCAAGTAGATATTTCAATGTTATTTTGCTTAAAAATTAATAATCTAAAAATGACAAGGAGAACAAAAAACACCTACTTGTTGATAAAATTCAAGGGTTTTTGAAGCAATTTGAGGCCAATTATATTTTTGTGCCTCCCCTATTCCCCACTGCCCCATTTCTTTTCGCTTTTTAGGATTTTCAATTAAAAATTCTAATTTTTCTGCTAATTCTTTATGATCCTTTGGTTTAACTAAAAATTTTTCACCCTTTGTATTTTTTAAGGTACACTTATAACCTTCATTGGCAAATGCAACGACTGGTTTGCCACAAGCCATTGCCTCAAGTAAAACAATCCCAAAACTTTCGCCGTAAATAGAAGGAAAAACACAAATATCAGCGCTGTTGTAGTATTTTGCTAAAATTTTATCATCAGTAATTTGTCCCTCAAAAAAAATGTCTTTTAGGTTATTATCTTTAATAAATTCTTTTGCCTCTCGTTTTTTAGGACCATCTCCAACAATAATAAGACGAACAGGTAATTTATCTTCCTGAAGCAACTTGAACGCCTTTAAAAGATATATAAGCCCTTTTCTTTTTTCCAACCTACCAACAAAAAGAAGATTTATTTTTTTTTGATCGAATTTTGTAATTTTTCCTACATTTGGTTTAAAAGTATTAGTATCTATACCATTGGGTATAATAGTTTTAGGACCATTAAAATTTATATTTTTTAAGGCCACCTCAGAAACGCCAATTAATCCATCAAATTTTGGCAAAATATAGTCATTAAAGATATTAAAAAAGTCTGGAAATAACTTAAAAAGACGAGAACCATCGGGATTAGCATGCATAGTTAAAATATTTAGGCTCTTTGAATTATCTAAAACCTGCCAGGGTAAAAATACGCCAAAATTTTGAAAATGAAGTAAATCAAATTTTTCCTTTTTTAACCTTCTGCTGATAGAAATTTCATTTATTGCTAAACTGATATTCGTTTTTGAGGCATTCGCTGAAATATAAAAAGATCCCCCAAAAAGTATTGTATTTTTATCCTTTTTTTGAGGAATTTCTTCTCTTGGAAATATAAATTTAACACTGTGTCCTCTCTTTTCAAATTCAGAAGCCAGGTTCTTAATGTGTTTTTGAACCCCACCAGGATAAGAAAAAGTATGCGGTGAAACAAATCCAATTTTCATATAAGATAAGACAATTAAAGAATTAAAGAATTAAAGAATTAAGGAATTAAAGAATTAGGAGTTTTTAATTATAGGTAACTATAGGTCGTCAGTTGTTAAATTGTTTTCTTAAATAACTCGCCGCTTCTTTTGGATCAATGGTGGAAATTTCAATACCAGTGGAAAATTCAAAACCAGCATAAATTTGGGTTCGAGGTAAAATGTTTAAATGCCAATGGTAAAAATTATAATCCTTATTATCACAAGGTGAAGTATTTAAAAAGAAATTATATGAAGGATTATTTAGTCCTTTATAAATAGAGTAAAGTGATTTTTGAAGGATCTCGGCAAAAGAAACTTTATTTTTTTCGTCAATTTCTTCAAAATATGATAAGTGTTTTTTAGGATATATTTTAATCTCAAAGGAAATTTTTGAAGCAAATGGGCAGATAGCGACAAAATCATCATTTTCAAACAAAATTCTTTCTTTTTCTTTGAGCTCAAATTTTATTAAATCGCAATGAGGACATCTTTTATTTTTTTTAAAATATTTTTGGTTTTGGTCTAATGATTTTCTTATTTCGGGATCTAAAATTGGAATAGCAATGAGTTGTGAATGAGGATGATAAATAGAGGCACCAGCATCTGGTCCATGATTATGGAAAATAGAAATATAATTTAAAAGAGATTTTGGTTTAAGGTCTAAATATCTTTTTTGATAAACATCTATAATTTCCTTAACTTCTTGTATATACATTTGGGGAAAAAATTTATTATGATCGCGGAAAATTATAATTTCATGAAAACCAACACCCTGCATCGCAATTGTTGGTCCTACCCTTCTTTTATTTAGTCCACCATTTTGAGCAAAGGCTGGATAAAGATTTGGAATAACAACGACATTTTTGGTTTCTAAAATTGGTTTTGGAGTTTTTATACCTGGTTGACAAAAAGAACAATCTTTTGATGACTGTTTTTGAATAGATACTTTCTTTGCAAAATCTTGAGGCCTTTTTGCTCTTTGAGGAGCAATTACCACCCAATCACCAGTTGTAATATCGAAGCGAAGTTCTGATAAAATTTTTGACATATTTTTCTAGTATTTTAACATATATTTTTAAAATGTAAAATACCAGCCTATTAAATCATCTAAAATGAAGGTAAAAAGTGTATTAATATTAAATGATAGATATTAGTTATTTTGTTTGAATTGTTTAATTTATATGGGTTTTATTTAAAATTTAGAATTTTTGTATTATATTCGGAAGTTGATCCCTTTGGGCTACTGCAAAGGAATATTTTGTCGTGTCTCTTTTAGTTATTCCATATCTAAAATATAAAAGAATTAAAAAATATAAAAAAACAGAGGAGAAGTTTACACTTCTCCTCTGTTTAGTAAATATGTCAGTCCGCCTGTTTGCGACGACAATACCTCCTCCAGGACTCAGGCTCCCATACCTCTAGTCTGGATCCCCTAAAGTTTATGAGCAGAACTTCATCACTTGAAAATAAGTTTTTGAACAACGTCTCCGGGATCTTTAACCTCCTGCGTGCGTCTATTTCAGACGCACATGTAGTTCCGAAAAATACTCTTGCCTTCTCGACTTCCCCCCCAATTTCAGCTTCTACTTGATCAAAGTAATAATCTACATCGGTAATCTGTAGTACACAACAGTAACCAAGGTTGTAATTACACTGAATTACAACACTGGTTCCACTTTGCCATTCCTTAAAACAAATAGGAATGGCTATCCTTCCGTTAGAGTCAACTTTGCAAATCCTAATGTACTCGTATTCCATCGTCCGTCTTTCCTTTCTGTTCACTATGGTGTGTGCGTTGGTGCTAATATAAATATATTATAATTATATTAAAAAGTCAATGATTGAAATATTTAAAAATTTATATTAATTTCTTTAATCCTTTAATTGATTATCACCACATACTCACCTCTTGGTTTTTTATTTTCAAGATATTCAATTGCCTGGGAAATTGTTCCTCTAAATGTTTCCTCGAAAATTTTAGTTAGTTCTCTCGCAATAAATATCCGGTTTTCATCTCCCAAAATATTAGCTAAATCTTGAAGGGTTTTTATAATTTGAAATTTACTCTCGAAAATTACAACTGGAAATTCTGATTTTTCTATAATACTTAAAAATTTCTTTCTTTTTTTCTTTTTGGGAAGGTATCCTAAAAATAAAAATCTTTGCATATCAAAACCAGATATACTTATCGCGGCAGTTAGGGCAGAGGGTCCAGGTATTGAAATTATTTGAGCATCAGTAATGTTTTGAGTAACTAATTCAACCAATTTCCCTCCTGGATCACAAATTCCAGGAGTGCCAGCATCAGAAATTAAAGCAACATTTTTTCCTTCATTTAATTGTTTTAAAATTACATTTATTTTTTTAAGATCTGAATGTTGGTGATAAGATAAAAGCGGAGTTTTAATTTGATAGAAATCAAGAAGTTTTTTTGAAGTTCTTGTATCCTCGCATAAAATTAAATCAACACTACCCAAAATTTCAATTGCTCTTTGAGAAATATCTTTAAGATTGCCAATTGGAGTGGCAACAATAAAAAGAGTAGCCATAAATTAAGATTTTATTTAAATGCAATTTATTTTAATAAATTTTCTCTTCCCTACCTGAATAATAGTATTATTTTTTAGAGTAATTTTATGATTCCAATCTTTTACAACTTTGAATTCTTCTCCAGGAATTTTTATTTTTACTGCGCCCTCTTGCAGTAATCTTTTTGCCTCCCTATTAGATTTACAAAGGCCAGTTTCTTTTAAAATATCAAGAATGGGAAATACATTTTTTTTGAAGATAAATGTCGGTATTTTGTTTGGAAGTTTTTTTTCCTTAAAAACTTTATTAAATTCTTCCTCGGCTATTTTTGCCGCTTTATCTCCATCAATTTGAGAAATAATTTCTCTTGCTAATTTTGCTTTTAAATCTCGAGGATTGACTCTTGATTTTTTAATATCCTCTTTTAATTTTGAGATTGTTCTATGTGAAATATTCGTTAAAAATTTAAAGTAAGGAACGATTAGTTCATCAGGAATTGACATTATTTTGCCGAATTTTTCTTCTGGTTTTTCTAAGATACCAATATAATTCCCTTTTGATTTTGACATTTTTTCTTTACCATCAATGCCGGGAAGTAGTGGCAGAGTAATAACTTCTTGGGGTTTAAGCCCCATTGCTTTCATCAAATCTCTACCAGCAAGCATATTTAATTTTTGATCTCTGCCCCCAATTTCTACGTCTGCTTTTATTTTTACCGAGTCGTATGCTTGAAGAACTTGATATAAAACCTCATGTAAAAATACCGGGATACCATTCCTTATTCTTTTTTGAAAGTCTTCCCGTCTTGAAATTTTTTGCCATGTAAAATTACTAGCAATTTTTATAAATTCTTCAAGCTTCATTTTAGAAAACCATTTACTATTTTTTTCAATTCTAATTTTATTAATGTCTAAAAATTTTGTAATTTGGGACAAATAAGTTTTTAAGTTATTTTCAACTTCTTTTTTTGAAAGTGGTTTTCTTTCACTGTCCCTTTCTGATGGATCTCCAATTTGAGCAGTAAAATCACCAAAAATTAAAATAATTTGGTGTCCCAACTCCTGAAACTCTTTTAATTTTTTAAAAATTAGAAAATGCCCTAAATGTAAATCAGGAGATGTGGGATCAACTCCAAATTTTATTTTGAGTTTCTTTTTTGACCTCAATTTTTTCTCCAAACTTTTTTTCTCAATAATTTCTTCAACATTATAATTTAAAAGATGAGTAAACATATTTTCTACGAATATTACAAATAAGGTGCAAATATATCATTAATCAATTAAAATATTAACGGATTAAAAAATTAAACATCTCAAATATTTTAATAATTTGAATGACTCGAAGAGTTTGAACAATTAGAATATTTAAAGGTGTTAATCTGCTTCTATATCGTTTTGGCGTCTTTATAACTCACTTGTTATCAAAATCAATATTAAATTTTCTTCTCCTAATTTAT
>JAQVET010000082.1 GCA_028697615.1 Minisyncoccota bacterium | reverse complement strand
ACTCAGACGGGCTTTAATGGCTTTAATTTCTTCCTCTAAATCTCTCATTTCGTTCTCTAATATTTCTTTTTCTTCTTCTTTAGTTATTTGAGACTGATATGGATAAGCATATGGATAGCCCCAAAACCCTTTCCGACCAAAACCATAACCCCGACCTCTCCGCCAGCCCATTCCAGCACCGCAAGGACCTAATCCCCAGCCAGTGCCAGGACCAAAACCTAAAGGGCCTGTTCCGTCATATCTGGGCATATTTTATTATAATTAACTTTACTTGTAAAGAGCCGACCTTTTATTGTTGCTCTCCTATTATGAATATATATTCATAATAACAAACAGAAATCCTTTTGTCAAGTATTGTAGAAAAACAAAAAAATCAGCAATTATACGCTGATTTTTTATATTTTTTATTAGTTTTATCTATTGATTTTTTATAAATACTCAAAATGAGTTAAAAATATTTTAAATTCCTCTACAGCGTCACTGGCAACCTGATGGGAAACATTGTAATCTGGATCATCTATTATATTAAGATATACCTTTGCTGCCTTTTTTAAACCTTCAATATTGGGCACAATTTCTGCACCTATCCCCTCTAATCTCTCTAAAAAATTTTCACCTTCATACCCCATTTTTTTAATGATTTCATTGACAAGCTCACCGCTTTCCAAAACAGCAATTTTCCAATTATCTGGATTTTTTGATTCAATACGTTTAACAATTTTATTCCATTTTTTTCTTGGTTTTTGAGTAACGGGTACATAAGCGCCCTGCCGCAATTCTTTTAAATCATCTAAAAATTTATCTTCATGCCAACCACTTTTTATAATAAAATAAATTATAGAAACAAAAGCCGCAGCACAAAAAATCATACAAACTGGAAAAAGCCAAGAAGAAAAATGTCTCCATCCAGAAGATTGAAAAAAATACATCAATTGATATAAAAACTGGTAAAGAAAATCAGTAATTTCACCTACGCCACCAGCACCATTCATAATTTTTTATATTCCAAACTCAAGTAATTGTTTGGAATTCATAATAAATTTTGAAAAATTAAATATTTTGTCTTCTGAATATTTTGGACCAACTATTTGAAGCCCTAAAGGCAAATTTTCCTTTTTTGCAAATGGAATTGAAATTGCAGGAAGTTGTGCCAAATTTATGGGCACTGTAAAAATATCTGATAAATACATTTGAACTGGATCGTCAATCTTCTCACCGAGTTTAAATGCAGGATAAGGAGATGTCGGTAGGATAAGTAAATCAAACTTTGAAAATAATTTTTTGAAATCAGAAATAATTTTGCCTTGAACACGGCATGCTTTGCTATAAAATTCATCGTAATATCCAGCTGAAAGAGAATATGTTCCAAGCATTATTCTTCTTTTGACTTCTGGTCCAAAAAATCTGCTTCGTGTTTTAATGTAAAATTCATCAACGTTCAAATATTCTTTAGGATCCGCTGATTTTCCATATCTTATTCCATCAAAACGAGCCAAATTAGTAGAAACCTCTGAGGCCATTATAATATAGTATGTTGGTAGGGCATAGTTTATTGATGGAAGAGAAACTATTTCTATTTTTGAAACATCATTTTTAAAATCTTTTTTTAATCTTAAAATACTTTCTTTTAAAAGTGGATCTACATCATCTGAAATTCCTTCTTTTAAAATAGCAATTTTTAAATCTTTTATTTTTTTTATTTGTTTCTCTGAGGGAATAAAGTCAAAAGATGTCGAATCCATCGGATCTCTACCACGAATTGCTTCAAAAACTATTTTTGCATCCTCAACTGTTTTTGTAATAGGACCAATTACATCTAAGGAAGATGCCATAGCAATTAAACCATATCTTGAGACACTCCCATATGTTGGTTTTAAACCAACAACTCCGCAAAAAGAAGCAGGCTCTCTGATTGAACCGCCTGTATCAGAACCCAAAGCAAAAACACAAAAATCTGATTTAACCGCTGCAGCAGAACCACCAGAAGAACCACCAGCAACTCTATTTAAGTCATTTGGATTTCTTGTTGGGCCAAAAGCAGAATTTTCTGTTGAAGAACCCATTGCAAATTCATCGAGATTTGTTTTTCCTAAAAAAACAACCCCAGCATCTTTAAGTTTTTTAATAACAGTAGCATCATACGGAGAAATATAATTTTCTAAAATCTTTGAACCAGCGGTGGTAATATGTCCTTCAATTAAAATATTATCTTTAATGGCACAAGGAATGCCACAAAGAGGATGAGGATGAGGATTTTCTTTTAAGATTTTATCAGCCCTTTTTGCCATTTCAAGAGCATCTTTCTCATAAATATCTAAAAATGAGTGAATTTTTTTATCTTCTTTTTTGATTTTTTGAAGATATTCTTGAGTGATTTCAAATGAAGAAACTTGTTTATTTTTTAATTTATTGTGAAGATCAACAATGGTCATAAAATTATAATATCTTTTTTATTTTAAAATACCCATCCTTTAAATTTAAAGCAGAGTTTCTTAATAATTTTTTTTGTGTTTCACTTACCTGAACTACTTCATCTTCCCTAAAAATATTGGAATTTTTAATTTCTTCAGAAAGTTCCTCTTTTTTTATATCAACTTCCTGAAGTT
>JAQVET010000081.1 GCA_028697615.1 Minisyncoccota bacterium | reverse complement strand
TTAAAGAAACTGCTGAAGCTGATTATAATCTTTCTCCTTCGCGATTTGTAAGCGTGGTTGAAAAAGAAAAATACCGCCCAATTGAAGAAATTGCTAAAGAATTAGATGAAATTGAAAAAGAAAGACAAAAAGTCGAGGAGAAAGTTAGTAAAATTTTGAAAAAGGTAATATGAAAATTCAAAAAGTAGAAATAAAAAATTTTAGATCGATAAAAAATGTTGAAGTAGATTTTAAAGAAAATCCTCGAGTATTGGTTGGTATTAATGAGTCGGGTAAAACTAATATTATAGATGCTTTGAAATTATTGAACCCTGATTTTTTAATTCAAAAAGACGATATGAGGGAGCCGGAGAAAGGAGTAATAGAAGAATCTGAAATTTTATTTGTTTTTAACCTTGAAAAAAATGAAATAGAGGAGATTTATGAAAAAATTCAACAGAAAATTTTAATAGATGATTTTTCTAAGCCCTTAGTAAAAGTTAACAATGAAGATTTAAGTCTAAAGGATCTTCTGCAGAAATTTTATAATGAAGGACTTTATAAAATAGATGTTAAAAATAGCACAAGAAATTCTATACATCTATATCGAGGCTTTAATGAAAAAATAAAATTTATTTACAATTTTAAAAAACCTAAAAGTGAGGCCAATTTTTCTTTTCAAAACAAAAAAGGCGCAACATTAAATATATCTAACTTTACCTTAATAGATTTAGATTCTTATACTGAAATACCATTTGAACAAGTAGAAGATACAACTCCAGAAATTTTAGATGATATTATTGATTCCGAAATTACTAAAATTGTTAATGAAAATTTGCCCAAGATAATTTATTGGAAATATGATGAGAAGGATCTATTACCACCTTCAATTTCAATAAGTACTTTTACGACAGATCCGAATTCCTGTGTTCCTTTAAAAAATATGTTTATACTAGCGGGTATTCCCGAAAAAGAGATAGGCAATAAAATCACTGAATCAAGGCAAATATCACATAACGCTTTTAGAAATCTTTTGCGTAAAGTAAGTAGAGCGGCTACAAAATATTTTAAAGAAGCTTGGCCAGAATACAGAAATATTAAATTTTCATTAGAACCTAACGGAGAAAATATTGACTGTGGAGTTGAGGAAAAAACTATTCAGGATTTTAAGCACAGGAGCGATGGATTTAAAAGATTTGTAACCATATTACTTTTATTATCTATACCAGCAAGTAAGAAGTTATTAAAAAATTCTTTAATTTTAATTGACGAGGCGGATCAAAGTTTGCATCCGAGCGGTTGTAGATATTTAGCTGAGCAATTAATAAAAATTGCGGAAAATAATTATGCGATGTATAGTACTCATTCAATTTTTATGGTTGATAAAGAAAATATCATGAGGCATTATATTGTTGAAAAGAAAAATGAGATAACAACTATTAAAGAAGCGAGCGAAGAAAATTATAGGGACGAGGAAGTTCTTTATAAAGCATATGGTACTAGTACGTTTGAAATTTTAGAAAAGAAAAATATATTATTTGAGGGCTGGACAGATAAAAAATTATTTAAAACGGCTATTGAAAAAGATAAATCTCTTTCTAGATTTTTTAAAAAAATTGGGAAAAGTCATGCTGTAGGAGTAAAAAGTATCAAAAATATAACACCAATTTTAGAGTGGAGTCAGAGAAAAATTTTTATTCTTTCTGATGGCGATCAAGTTTCCAAACAAGAACAAAAAGAATTTGAAGATAATAAGGGTTATGGGGTTTGGAAAAGGTATGATGAATTATTCAATGGGAGACAAATTGTAACCTGTGAGGATTTTGTAAAAAAAGGAGCTTTATCTACAAGTTTAAAAAATTTTAATATTGAGATTGATCAAAATCAATTTCCAGAAACAAATCGACTTAATTTTATAAAAGAATACTTAATAAAAAATGAAAATATAACAGATGATTCATTAAAAAAGTTTACTAATAAATTTAAACAAAATTTATTTAGAAACTTAAAAGTTAGTGACATAGAAAATGATTATTTTGATTTTATTAAAATGCTTCAAGAAGAAATAAATAAACTATGAAACCCAACTGGCCAACAAAAAAATTAGGAGAGATTTGTGAAATTAGGACTGGCAAGAAAGATGTTGATGAGGGTAATCCAAGTGGAAAATATCCATTCTTTTCGTGTTCAAGAGAAATGAACTATAGCGATACTTATTCTTTCGATACAGAGGCGATTTTGGTTGTTGGTAATGGTGATGTTGGCAATACGACAATTTACAAAGGCAAATTTGAAGCTTATCAGAGAACTTATGTTTTAGATAAATTCCAAGAGAATATAAAGTATATTTACTATTATTTACTTGGAAATTTAAAAGGCATTTTAGTAAGAAGTAAGTCGGGGTCTACAATGCCCTATATTAGAAAAGGAGATTTGGAGAAATTTAATATTTTGGTTCCAGAAAGTAAAAATATTCAACAAAAAATTGTTTATGTTTTGGATAGTATTCAGGATGCGATAAGAGCGCAGGAGAAAATTATTGAAAAGACAAAAGAGCTGAACAAATCAATGATGGCTGATTTATTTAAATATGGTGGTCCGTCATTCAGAAAAGGGAGAAAATTAAAGAAAACTGAAATTGGAGAAATTCCAGAAAATTGGGAAGTAGTTACTATAAAAA
>JAQVET010000021.1:6149-11427 GCA_028697615.1 Minisyncoccota bacterium | reverse complement strand
TGATCCTGCCTGGACTGCTCCTTGGCAAGATCCTCAAAACACAGCTCCTTTTCCCAATACCACTCAAACATTTCAAACAAATTCTTCATCCTTGAAATTTAATGGAGTAGATGATTATATTCAATCATCAGATTCAGGTTTTCCATTAGGTAGCAGCAATAGAACAGCTGAAGCATGGATTTATACAAAAGTATATACATCTCCTTTAAGTCATATAGTTCATTATGGTAGTGGTTTAACTGGATCATCTTGGGGCTTGGTATTAAATGCTAATGGAGGTTTACTGGCTCACGAATGGAATGTCTATCAAGCAGCAGGTACTGTTCCATTAAATCAATGGGCTCATATTGTGATTACATTGTCTCCTGGTGGAGTTAAAAAACATTATATTAATGGCGTAAATATTGGACAAACAAATTACACTCCTAACACTGTTAGTTCTGGGTTAGCAAGAATAGGCGCTAGAGTATCTACGCCAGCTGAATTTTTTAATGGCTTTATCGACGATGTCCGTATATATAATCGCGCTCTTACAAAAAATGAAATAGGCGCTCATTATTACCACTCAAAATGTGCAAGACCAGGAGATAATTGTGATGTCTTATCTGATCCCGGTTGTAGAAATGCCTGTGGAGTATATGCGCAGAGCAATTAATCGATTAATATAAAAAACCCCATCTTAGGGGATTTAGAAAATCAATAAAAATTAATAATTAAATATATTTTTTAATTTTTTGAACAATTTCAGATGGATTAAGATTTGCTTTAATTAAATATTCATCAGCACCTAATATTTTAGCCCATTCATCTCCATTTTTAGAAGTATAATTAGTTAACACTAAAACAGGAATGTCTTTTAGATTTTTATTTTCTTTAATTTCTTTTAGAAGATCTAATCCATAGCCGTCTGGCAATAAAAGGTCAAGTAAAATTAGATCTGGTTTTTCTTTTTTTAAAATATCTTGAGCTTCTGTTATTGTGAAAGCACTTAAAAAATCACATTGACATTCTTCACTATTTAATATATCCTTTAATAGATCAACAATTATTCTTTCATCTTCAATAAAAAGGATTTTTTTCATCGATTATCGATTATTGAATTTAACTATCTATTTATATTATAACATTTTTTATGATTTTTTTCAAGATAATTTGCTAATAAAATAATTATCTAATTATATGCTATCGCCTCGTCTTAAATATCTTCAAATTGCTTTAAATCGGCCCTTAGACGAATCTATATTAATGTTGCAATTGATACCACAGGATGAACGCATTTTAATTGAAGTAGGGACACCGCTTTTAAAAATAAGTGGAGCGGAGAGCATAAGAATGTTTAGAAATGTTTTAGGAGAAAATAGATACATTGTTGCTGATACAAAATGTATGGATAGGGGTGCAACTGAAGTAGATATTTGCGCTACTGCAGGAGCAAATGCTGCTACTTGCCTTGCTCTTGCACCATTAGAAACCATTAATGAATTTATAAAAAAATGTAAAGAATATAATATTGATTCAATGGTGGATATGTTAAATGTCAAATTCCCTTTTGAAATTCTCCAAAAACTTCACCAAAAACCCGATGTTGTAATTTTGCACCGAGGAGTCGATGAGAGATATCAAAAAGAAATTCCCGAAATTCCCTACGATCAAATAACAAGAATAAAAAGTACTTATAACAATATTCTTATTTCTATTGCAGGTGGAGAAGATTTTAGAGATGTTGCAAAAACATTTTTTAATGGTGCCGATATAGCAATCGTCTGGGAAAAAGTCTATAAAAATCCTAATCAGATAAAAATTCTTACTGATGAATTTTTAAAACAAATAAGATAAATAATAAACAGGTATGATTCTAAAACAAAAATTAAAATATCTTCAAATAGCCCTAAATACTACCCCACAAAACGCAAAAGAAATTATTCAATGTTTACCTCTATCGGAGAGAATTTTAATTGAAGTTGGCACTCCTTTAATAAAAAACTATGGAATTAATACAGTTTATCAAGTTAAAAATTGGTATCTTGAAAAATTTTATCCTCAATATTATCAAGAAAAAATAAAAAAACCATCCTACACCACAAAATCTATTTTTAATTCTTCTTCAAATAAAACAAATAATAAGGAAAAATTAATACAATCTCAAAACCAAGAAATAATAAAAGAACCATATATTGTAGCCGATCTAAAATGCGCTGATTTGGCCAAAAGAGAGGTGCTTATGGCAAAAGATGCTGGGGCTTCAGCTGCTACTTGTCTTGGAAATGCCCCAATTGCTACTATTGATAAATTTATAGAATCTTGTCAAAAAGTTGATATTGACTCAATGATAGATATGATGAACATTGAAAACCCAATTTTGATTTTAAAATTACTAAAAAAACTCCCCGATGTTGTAATTTTGCATCGAGGAGTTGACGAAACACAAAAAAATAAAGAAAAACACATTCCCTACTACCAAATAAAACAGATAAAGGGTTTTTCAAATAAAATCTTGGTAGGTATTGCTGGTGGAGATGAAATAGAAGAAATAAGACATGCAATTTTAAATGATGTAGATATTGTAATTTTATGGGAAGACTTCTATCATCCATCTCCTGAGATAACCAATATTACCAACTCTTTCTTAAACGAAATAAGATAAATTATTGTTTTTCTTCTTTATTTTGATTTATCATTTTAATTCCTTCTAAAACTTCGATTGGCAGGGCAAAAACAGTCATTTTTGAAGGATCTGGTTGAAGCTTTTCAATTGTCTGAAGTGTCCTAATAGAAATTCCACCGGGTACTGATTTTAAAATATCAGCCGCTCTTGCTAAATTCTCTGCTGCTTGAATTTCTCCTTGAGATTTTATAACAATTGCCCTTCTCTCTCGTTCCGATTCTGCTTGTTTTGCCATTGCCCTTTTCATATCTGCCGGAAGTTCAATATCTTGCATCTTGATATCAACAACTTCAATTCCCCATTCATCGGTCCTTGATTCAACAATTGATTTAATATCAGATGCTAATTTTTCTCTTTTTGTTAAAAGTTCATCAAGTTCAACACCACCAATAACATCTCTTAAGGCTGCCATTGCATACTGCGAGACGGCATACCTGTAATTTTCAACATTAAGTATTGCATCTTCAGCTTTTTTTACTCTAAAATAAACAACCGCGTTAATTCCTACTGGTACATTATCTTTTGTAATTGTCTCTTGTTGAGGAATATCAATAGTCACTATTCTTAAATCAACATTTATAACTGTCTGAAATCCAACGAAAATTAATTTTAAGCCAGGAGAAAATGTCCTACTATACTTCCCTAATGTTAAAACAACTCCTCTTTGGTATTGATTAATAACTCTTAAACCTAAAATAAGATAAGCTACTATAATCCATAACCATACAAAATTCATATTTTTTAAAAAATTAAACAAGACCTTTTTAAATATAAAAAATATTTAAATATAAAAAATATTTAAAAAAATATTTCTTACTTTTTTATTTTAATATAACAAAATTTTAAAATATTAGCAACAAGCAAAAAATGTTATATTTATTTTGTATTGCAATTTAAATTAAATTTTAAAAATTACATTCCACTCTTACCATCAATAACGATTAAAGCATGAAAATCCTGATACAAGCGATAATCTTTTTTTAAATTTTTTTCAAATAAATTTTGTAAAAAATCATAATTTAAATTTTTAGCTAATTTCTTTTTATCTACTAAACGACGGGTATACTCATCAATTACAAAAACTGGTTTATTTAAAGCATAAAGTAAAATACTATCAGCTGTCTCGGGTCCAATCCCTTTTAAAGCCAATAATTGCTCTCTTAATTCTTCCGTATCCACTTTTTTCATTATTTCCAAACTGCCATAATTTTTAATAATAAATTCAGATAAATGAAAAAGATAATTCGCTTTTGCTCTGTAAAAACCAGATGGACGAATAAATATAGCTAATTTTTCTTCACTTAAATTATAAACATCTCTTAGAGAATTTATCTTTGCTTTTTTTAAATTATTTAAAGCCAATTCTACATTTTTCCAATTTGCCCTTTGTGTTAGAATTGCCTCTATTACTACTTCTTCTTTTTCACTTTTTGTTTTTGGTCTCTTGCACCATAAAGACCACTGACCGCCTGGCTTACCATATTTTCTTTTTAGATCATTATACAATTTTTCAAAAGTATTCATTATATTTTTAATCAATAATAGGGGCACCCAGTATTATGCATAGCATCACTACTACTAATACGGTTACTAAAATAAAAAATACAGCCCCACTAATAAAAAATAGTTTTTTATAATCCATAAGTTTATTTTTAAAAATCTATGACCTTTGTTTTCTTTATATATTTTATTTGAATTTTTCGTATGATACCAATTCTTTTAAATCTTTTCTAATTTTTTGTTTTGGAGAATCTGCTGGATAGCCCAATGGCATCAAAGCAACTACTTTATATTGTTCTGGAATTTCAAGAAGATCTTTGACTTCTTGTTGCGAAAATGCTCCTATCCAACATGTTCCTAGTCCTTCAGCTGTGGCTTGCAGGGCTATATGCTCCATTGCTATTGCTAAATCAACTGCATATGTAGGTACATCAGAGCCCATTACTCTTTCTGGCTCAAGTGAAACACCAACAATAATAATTGGAGCAGAAGCAATAAAATTTTGACCATCCGCCGCCTCAGCTAATTTTTCACGCGTATTTTTATCTTTGACAATAATAAATTTATATGGCTGACGATTTGAAGCCGAAGGAGCAAGCCTGGCTGCTTCAAGAATGCTTTTTATTTTATCCTCAGGAACTGGGATATTTTTATAACTTCGGCACGCATATCTTTTTTGAATAGTTTCTTTTATATCCATAATTTTATTATTTATTTTCTTTAAATGACTATTTTAAAGAATTATATAATATATTTTTATTTTATTTTTGTACCTGGCAAAACATCTTTTTCTGGTCTAAGTAAGACAGGCCCGCTATCGGAATCAGCAGCCAAAATCATACCCTGGCTTTCCAGTCCCATTAATTTTTTAGGTTCTAAATTGGCTACAATAATAATTTCTTTATCAATTAAATCTTCAGAATTATAAACCCTTCCGATACCAGCGATGATCTGCCTGGTTTCATCGCCAATATCAACCTCCAACCTTAAAAGTTTTTCTGAATTCTCAATTTTTTCTGCTTTTATAATTTTCGCCACTCTTAAATCTAATTTTTGAAATTCTTCAAATGTAATCATATTTTTAAATACTATACTAAATTTATAATAAAATTC